>JAUMVF010000058.1 GCA_030530305.1 Bacillota bacterium | reverse complement strand
AGCAGTATCAGACTTACAGCCATTAAAAACGCCGTATAAAGCCCCTCATCCGTTATTGTAAGAAAACCGAGTTTCACCAGCACCTTGCCGTCTATCATGAACATATTGATGATAAACGTAAACAGTATGATGATTATTATCGGCTTCAGTCCCCTGAATATGAAACTTACAGGTACCTTTGATATTCCGATAACAACAGCCAGCGCGATCACTACCGCGGCAAAACCCAGAAAGTCCTTAGCCAGGAATATCTGCACTATATACATTATGGTGATAATTATCTTCACCCTCGGATCAAGTCTGTGGATCCAGGAATCTCCCGGATAGTACTGGCCTATGGTGATGTCTCTTATCATTACTCACCACCTCCCAGCTTTTCCGCGATAGCTTTGATTGCTTCATCGACACTGAAAATATCCTGTCTGATATCAAAGCCTCTTTCTTTCAGTCTTACGAGTATATCCGTGATCTCAGGTACTCCCAGGCCCATCTCTTTCAGCTTGCCGCTTTCCGCAAAAATCTCAGCAGGACTTCCTTCCATGGCAAGTCCGCCGTTTTCCATTACAAGGATCTTGTCTGAAAGAGCCGCGATATCATTCATATTATGTGAAACAAGAATCGTTATGTTTTTTTCCTTCTGATGAACATCCTTTATCATCTCAAGGATATCCCTGTGTGCTTTCGGGTCAAGTCCTGCTGTAGGTTCGTCAAGTATGAGCACCTCCGGTTTCATTGCGAGAACTCCCGCAATAGCAACTCTTCTCTTCTGTCCTCCCGACAGTTCAAAAGGCGATCTCTCCCCGAACTCATCAGGATCAAGACCAACCAGTCTGATAGCCTCAACTGCCCTTTCTTCTATCTCATCTTCCTCAAGTCCCAGATTCTTAGGGCCGAAAGAAACGTCCTTGAGCACAGTTTCCTCGAAAAGCTGGTATTCGGGGTACTGGAACACCAGACCCACCTTCCTGCGTATATCCCTCAGGACAGCGTTATCAGCTGTTATGTCTGTTCCGCTCACTACAATAGTGCCGCTCTTCGGTTTAAGAAGACCGTTCAGATGCTGAAGGAGCGTTGATTTTCCCGAACCTGTATGTCCGATGATGCCAACGAACTGGCCGTCATCCACATCGAAGCTCACATTTTTAAGCGCTACAGTTTCATAAGGAAGACCTTCGCTGTATATATGTGTGATGTCTCTTACCTGTATTGACATATGCTGTCCACCAGTTCCTCAGTTCCGATAACGTCTTTGGGTATATCTATTCCCGCTTTTCTCAGACCGCTTGCCAGTTCTATGGATACCGGCATGGCCAGATCGAGTTCTTCAAGTTTATCCTGCTCATGGAAAATCTCACGGGGAGGTCTGTCTATCGCTATCTTACCTCCATCCATTACGATCATCCTGTCAGCCTGGATAGCTTCTTCCATGAAATGAGTTATGAGAAGCACTGTTATCCCTTCTTTATGAAGGCTGTGAATGATCTCCATTACATCCTTCCTGCCTTTAGGGTCAAGCAGCGCTGTGGGTTCGTCAAAAACTATGCATTCAGGTTTCATAGCAACAACGCCCGCTATAGCGATACGCTGTTTCTGTCCGCCCGAAAGAAGATGTGGGGCTTTTGCCCTGTGATCATACATGCCAACTGCTTTAAGCGCCTCATCGACTCTTCCCCGGATCTCTTCGGTAGGAACACCCATGTTCTCCGGTCCGAAAGCAACGTCGTCTTCAACTATGGAAGAAACTATCTGGTTATCCGGGTTCTGGAATACCATCCCAACAGTATGACGGATATCCCAGATGTTTTCGTCTTCTCTGGTATCAAGGCCTTTCACCGTGATACTTCCCATAGTCGGGACAAGAAGTCCGTTGATATTCTTCGCAAGAGTCGATTTACCGGAGCCGTTTTTCCCGGTAATAGATATGAAGCTTCCCTTTTCCACGTCAAGAGTGACGCCGTCAAGCGCCCTTACTCTGGTCTGCTCCTCTTCTTTCACGTATTCATATGTTACGTCATTGATCCTGATGATTGGATCGCTGCTGCCGGTCATATATACTCCCCTGCTGAATCAGTTTTAATCTGCCTATTGTAAACCTTATATGTAACCTTTACAATGCCGTATTTATCAACGTTTTTAAGTGTTTGTAAATATGCATTTTCCGCACTAACGATTGATTGTATCATACTGCTAATAATAAATCAAAAGAATAGAGTCAAAATGTGGTAAAATACTGAATATAAGAAAAAGGAGAATATCATGCAATACAGGATGAACGACCTGTCTGTTCTGGGTTTTGGATGTATGCGTTTCCCTCGCAAGGGCGCTGCAACAGATATGAAACAGACGGAACAGCAGATAATGCATGCCATAGAAAACGGAATAAACTACTTTGACACGGCCTACGTATATCCCGGCAGCGAGGCTGCTCTTGGAAAGATCCTTGATGAAAACGGCGTCCGCGATAAAGTCAATATAGCAACTAAACTGCCTCACTATCTTGTAAAGGAAGCAGATGATGTCCAGAGGTATTTTGAAAAGGAACTGGACAGACTTCGCACCGACCACATAGATTACTATCTGATGCACATGCTGCCTGACGCGGCCGTATGGAAGGAGCTGTGTGAAAACAAGCACGTGGATGAATGGATTGAAGAAAAAAAGAGAAACGGCGAGATAGGAAAGATAGGCTTCTCCTACCACGGCGGCACCGAAGCCTTCATCGAACTGCTTGACGCTTATCCCTGGGAGTTCTGTCAGATCCAGTACAATTACATGGACGAGAACAGTCAGGCGGGCCGTGAAGGTCTTAAATATGCCGCTGCTAAGGGTATTCCCGTTTTCATCATGGAACCCCTTCGCGGAGGACGTCTTGCGACTAAGCTTCCCAGGAAAGCTGATAATATGATAGCAAAACACTATCCCCGTAAATCCCCTGCTGAGTGGGCCCTTAAGTGGCTCTGGGACCAGCCGGAGGTTTCCGTTATTCTTTCCGGCATGAATTCCATGGAAATGCTGGATGAGAACATCCGCATAGCAAATGAGACCGGAGTCTTCAGTATGACCGATGAAGAGCACGAATTCCTGAATGGAGTCCGTGACGCCATAAACGAAAAGATGAAAGTAGGCTGCACCGGATGTTCATACTGCATGCCCTGCCCTATGGGCGTAGATATCCCGGGATGCTTCAGAAGTTATGAGAACAGTTATATAGACAATTACTTCACAGGGATCAAGGAATACATTATGTGCACTACCCTGCGCAAGGACAAAAGCACTGCCTCCCTCTGCGTGGAATGCGGTAAATGTAAAGAACACTGCCCGCAGAAAATCAATATTCCCGATCAGTTGAAGAACGTAAAGAAGCGTCTGGAAGGAGTGCCCTATAAAGTCGCTGCAGCAGTACTGAAAAAACGTTTTCCGTACTGATCACCCCTGCTCTGAACATTTTAATATAACATGCAATAAAAAACCGGACCTTTGTTTCAAGGTCCGGTTACTATATTCATCTTTGTTTCAGTCTGACTATTCGTGAACTTCCTCTTTCCAGAGTCTGTCTGCTGTGATAGCCCATGCTTCAGCAGTCGGTCTGCATCTCTCGCAGTAGTCGTCTACGTCCTCAGGTGACTGCAGGTCTGTTGAGTGAGCTCCGCACGCGTGTACCATCTCAGCCAGCTTGCCGGCGTTGTCCAGTACAGGACAAGGTCTCAGCATGTTGTCGTTGAACGGCTGGTTGTCGTGATACTGCATGAACATTGGTGACATGTATGCTTCAAGCAGAGTCTTTTCTCTGATGTTTGAATCGGAATAATGAACGAATGCGCATGGCTCGATGTCGCCGTTTGCGTTGATGTGCAGATAGTTTCTTCCGCCTGCGATACATCCGTGTACGAATTCACCGTCATTCCAGAAGTCCATTGTGAAGAGCGGCTTTGTCTTTCTGAACTTTCTGATCTGGTGGTACATGTATTCACGCTGCTCAGCTGTAGCGATAAGATCTGTTACAGCGTCGTTACCAATCGGCATGTATGTGAAGAACCATGCGAACTTAGCTCCTTTAGCGATCATATCGTCGATATACTCTTCGCTTCCGATAACTTCAGCGTTTTTGCTTGTGTAGCAGCATGAGATACCGAAGGCCAGTTTCCTCTCCTTGAGGATCTCCATAGCTCTTACGACCTTCTTGTATGTTCCTTCGCCTCTTCTGAAGTCAGTTGCTTCTTCAAAACCTTCGATACTGATCGCCGGCATGAAGTTCTTAACTCTGAGCATCTCATCAGCGAATTTCTCATCTATCAATGTAGCGTTTGTGAACGCGAGGAACATGCAGTCTGAATGCTTTTCACAGAGCTTGATAACGTCATCTTTTCTTACGAGTGGCTCACCGCCTGAATAGATGTACATGAATGTTCCCAGTTCTTTACCCTGTGTGATGATGCTGTCCAGTTCATCAAACGTCATGTTGAGTTTGTTGCCGTATTCAGCAGCCCAGCATCCTGTGCACTTCAGGTTACATGCTGATGTCGGGTCCATAAGAATAGCCCATGGGATGTTGCAGTTGTATTTATCTCTGTTAGCCTTCTGTCTCTGCATACCCTTGAAGCACGCGTTGAGCATGAAGTTTTCGAAGAACTTCATTCTTACGCCGTCGTCAATGTCTGACCAAAGGCTCATCATATATTTGTTCCAGTTGTTGTCCGGATCTGATGTCCAGCGTCTGAAGTGATCACGGTATTTCTTGAAATACCCTGTTTTATCGATTTTGTCCGCCCACTGAACCAGTTTAGGCAGATTCTTTTCGGGATCTTTTTCCATATACTTCAGCGCTGTCTTGATTGTCTGAAGCTGTAACTGTCCCAATAAACCGCTTGCCATTACTATAACCTCCTAATAATAAATAACCTTTCTTTATGATTGCGAAGTCAAATACGCCTGTAAATAATGTAAAAAACCGTCTGATCCGTATTGACTTAAAATACACTTACCGCTTATTATACCACAAAATTTGATTTGTAAAACCTTTTTTTAAATTTGTACACCGTACTAAAAAACGCTCTGTTTTATGGCAATATCAGAATGTCGCTACTTCTGGTTCTACCGGCTCAGTTCCTGAAAGTTCCAGGCAATAAAGCACAGGACCGTCCTCCCTGTATGCGTCTTCGTACTCTTCCCTTACCTCTGCCGTTATCTCTATCCATTCGCCGTTCTCAAGTTCCGGAGCTTTGTCATAAACAGCTATAAGGCCCGCGAACTGTATGTCTTCTACACAGCATGTCATGGCGTGTCTTCCGAAGATGAACTTGTCATCGGGCAGATCATCTGAAGTGCCGACTCTTCCCTTTACCTTTATCTTCTTTCCGTCGTAATTGCCGCAGTTTTCATTGATATCCCTGTACCATTCCGCAAAGTATTCCGGCAGTATTGTTATTATCTCCGCTTCCATGTCGTAGGGCAGCGGATCTTCTATCATATCCGGTTCCACATCATCAGGGCCGTATTCGTAGACTATCTGGGCTCTTCTGTTGGCAATGCGTACTTCCTTGTGGAAGGCCATCTTGTCAAATCCCTTTTCGCATCTGTTGAACACGTTCAGTTCTGCAGTCTTCATCTTGTCGAAGGTAAGCTGACGCATATTCTGGTTGTACATCAGAAATGTAGTTGCGTCAGAAAAAGTCATCTCCTGGTATATCATCCAGCCTTCAGGCATGGCTCCGAAAAGAACGTCCAGCATCCACATGCCGTTGTATTCTATGACCGCTCTATCTATATCATGCTTCTTCTCAAGCGATATAAGCAGCTCCGGCGTAAGATCATCCTCATCCTCTACAGTTTCTATAAACACATTATTGAAAGCAAAACGGGAAGGATCGTACTCTATCTCACCTTCTTCACAACAAAGAAGCAATGTCCGCTCTCCCTGATTGAAATCGTCTGCTTCAAGAATGTCCTGTATGAATGTTGTCTTTCCTGCCCCGAGAAAACCCGTGAACAGATATACCGGTATTTCCTTTATCATTTTTTTGTCCTGTCTGAGTTTCTGGCTTCTCCGCCTGACTGTTACAGCCCGAACAGTTCCTTTATCCTGTCTTCCTGCAGATCCACACCAATTACGCAGATCCTGCCTGTTGCTTCAGCTGTCCCCTCTCTTGTTTCAGGTTCGCCCGGCACATAATCGAAGTGTATCCACCTGCCGTCTTCACCGTTCACTATGCCTTTCGCCCGAAGCACCTGTCCGCATTCAGCGAAATTGCCAAGGCCCTCCAGTGCTTCTTTTATCTTCTCTTCTGTGAACACATGTGATGTTTCTATGCCCATATCGTCAAAGATCTCATCAGCATGGTGATGATCATGATCGTGATGGTGATGGCCGTGCTCATGTCCGTCGTGATCGTGGTGGTGATGACCGTGTCCGTTCTCTTCGTGTTCATGGTGGCCATGATCATGTTCGTGTTCTTCATGGTCATGATGATGCTCCCCGTGATGATCATCGTGGTCATGGTCATGATGATGCTCCTCATGGTGGTGGTCGTGATCATGGTGATGATGATCATGATGGTGGTGAGCTTCTTCCTCATAGGCTTCCTGTCTGAGCTTTTCAAGTTCTGAAGAAAGGGTCTTCTTCTGCTCCATGGTCTCCAGTATCTGTTTTCCCGTTATCTGATCCCAGTCGGTAGTTACTATGGACGCCCTGTCATTGAGTTCTCTTAGCATATGAACGCATTCATCCAGTTTCTCCTGCGATATGCCTGCCTGATGGCTCAGAATTATAGAACTCGCATGCTCCACCTGATTCTTGTAGAACTCACCGAAATTCTTTATATACATTCTGCATTTCTTCGCATCTACCACTGTGGTGAAACCATTCAGTTGTATGTCAGGATTATGGAGATCCTGTACAGCTATGATAACGTCGCTAAGTTTGCCCACACCGGATGGCTCGATAAGTATTCTGTCAGGTGAATATTCCTCTATGACCTGATCAAGAGCTCTACCGAAATCGCCTACCAGCGTGCAGCATATGCAGCCGGAGTTCATCTCATTTACCTGGATTCCCGTATCTTTCAGGAATCCGCCGTCTATGCCGATCTCTCCGAATTCGTTCTCTATTATTACAATTTTCTCATCCTCGTAGGCCTCATCTATGAGTTTTTTAATAAGCGTAGTTTTTCCTGCTCCCAGAAAACCTGAAAAAATATCAACCTTAGTCATTTTCTCTTCCTTTCGCTATTATCGCAAAAACCGGCTGCTGCTTTTCGCGCTGCCGGCTGATCAATGTCAGTTATCGCCTTTTTTATCCTTTTCTATGTAATCATCGACAATATGCATGAGCGATCTGCGTCTGTCCGCGTCGGTTGTCTCAACCGCATCGCCATTGATCGCTTCATTGACTATATTATCCACATACAGCTTCGCTTCTCTCTCCGGATCTACTGCTCCTCCTTGCTCCGCCGCAGCTTTCAGTGAATCGTAACCATACTTGATGAGCATTGAAAGTTCCATAGAAAGCTGGTCAAAATCATCAGTGTTGTCCTCGATCTCGAACTCCACTTCTTCGCCTTTGTAGATTGATGTGATCTTCAACATGTTCTTTTTCCTTTCTTTTACTGTGCCGCCAAAGACCGTTATCAGTCATATGCTTCCTGTGCCGTATCCATTATGGCCTTACATGGCTTATTGTCACTATCTTTCCATTTGTCTATGAAAAGACCATAGTATTCATCGTATGTCATCTTGGAATTCCAGACTCTCGTCGCGGTTTTCTTACCGAGATATCTGTAATGCCATGATTCGTAGTCGTAACCCGTTATAGTCTCTTTACCATCCGGATATCTCATTATCCATCCGTTTTTAGCGCACGTTTTGTGTGTGTATTTGAACGCGTCTGTATTTTTGTAGTCATCAAGGGTGTGGGGCCCTTCGTCTCTCGCAACTATGTCCACAACGTAGCTGGTCTGATGCTCAGAGAATCCCGGTCTTGCACTCACACGGTCAGCACCCGCTCTTCCCATTTCATTCACAAGATTATTATACACATTCACCTGTGTACTGTATGTTCTGAACCCGCTTTGCATCACGAAAGGAGTCCCTGCTTTTTCCGAATCATCGGCCCATTTCACAAGTGACTCTGCTGCTTCTTTATTAAGCGTTACATTATAGGCTCCGTTGTTCAGATATTCACTTGAAAGAGTCGTTCTGTCCCCCGGCAGGAAATCCGACCCTAATTCGTTGGTCTTGTTTGCCAGCATCAGTTTGCCCAACGAAGTATCGGCTTCTTTGGCGCCATCAAAATATGTGACGTAATCCCCGTCAAGTTCGAACCGCTCGGTCGAATTATCGGGATGATCCATGCAGTCTTCTATATACGCATCTATATCTGACTGGTAATCAAATACGATAAGCGGTGTTATCTCATAATCCTTCAGTTTTCTGAACAGTTTTCTGATGACTTTCGTGCTGTATCCCTTATCTGAAAGCCTTGCCGCAGTAACAATATCCTTGTCAGTTATTCCTCCGCTTTTGTCTTCGAAGTACTTCATGTATTTTGTTGTGAACTTGCCATCATCCAGAGCAGCCGCAAGTCCCGGAGTATAATATCCACTTTCCGAAACCTCATCTGCAACATCAAGATCTTCAAGTTCATCTATCTGTTCTTCGCTGTATCCAAAAAGTTCAGGGCCGCCTGCCTCTTTGCTGCAGCCATGTATCATAATAAGTATCAGTCCCACAAAAAGCAGGAACAGAATCGCCAGAAACGGGATAAATCTCTCTTTCTTGATTCGAACAGTCATCAGGTCTCCTTTTGAGTGGGAACACATCGCGATCCGATGCGCCAACAATACCCCTTAACAAAAAATCCGCAAAGCGGAATCAGTTATCTTCCAATACCAACAACTATAATACTCTTTTTAGGTAGTCTAGTCAAACTTTGTCAGCCGTACGCAAAACACCTGCTACCGGCTGATAAAGTCTTCAATCGCGGCCGCGTCACGAAGTCCTTTATAGTAAAGCAGTATCTGTGTGTCCTCATCACGTGTCAGAGTCTTGCTTTTCCCTATATTATCAGGGGCAACGATGAGAAGACGGCCTTCTTTTTCCATCTCCTTGGCAAGATCAAGACACAGATTGTATCTTTTGTACCTGCCCGCCATACCTTTTGCTGCTTCCGGATATTTGCGTCTAATGAATCTCGCAAGTCTGTCGTCGCGTTTCGCGGGTCTATAGAAATCTCTTGGTCGCGTAAGTATCAGTACAACTTTAGAACACCCTTCGTCAAAAGCCTTCTGGATAGGCACAGGATCGCTGAGTGCGCCGTCAAAATAACGGTTCTCACCGATGACATAAGGCCTGTTCGCTACCGGCACGCAGCATGACGCCTTGATGATATCGTAATTATCCTGAGCCATATCGTCTTTTGTGAAGTAGACAGCTTTTCCTGTGTCAGCGTCTGTAGCCACAACACATAGCTGTTTGTCGGAAGCAGCTACGGCCGGATAGTCAAGAGGGTTTTCCCCGTCTGAATTGCTTAAAGTGCCGTAGATATAATCAAGGTTTACATAATTTTTATTCTTGATAAGTTCTCTCAAACTCATGTATTCTTTACGGAAAGCGTATTCCACATAGAAATCAAAGCATCTGCCCCGCTGGCCGGCTATATATGTGACCATATTAGCTGCTCCTGCAGACACTCCTATGCAATAATCAAATTCTATGCCCTTTTCTATACAGTAATCGGTCACGCCGGCACCATATACGCCGCGCATGCCTCCTCCGGTATCGATTATACCTATCATATACTACCTCTCCGGTATGTTATCTTATTTTATCAAATGCCTGTTCAAGATCTGCCAGTATATCGTCTACATCTTCAAGTCCGACGGACAGTCTGATCATGCCAGGTTCGATACCTGCGGCCACCAGCTGTTCGTCTGTAAGCTGTCTATGAGTCTCGCTTGCAGGATGAAGCACGCATGTACGGATATCGGCTACGTGTACTTCATTAGATGCCAGCTTGAGGGAATCCATGAAGTTCATAGCTTTTTCCTTGCCGCCCTTCATAACGAATGAAATGACTCCGCTGCAGCCTTTAAGATACTTTTTACCCAGTTCATATCCCGGATCGCTTTCGAGGCCCGGATATGTGATGCTCTCAACGAGATCGTTCTTCTCCAGATACTTTGCCACTGTCAGTGCGTTTTCACAGTACTGCTTCATACGGACTTCCAGTGTTTCCAGCCCGAGATTGAGCAGGAACGCCGAATGGGCCGCCGGATACGTTCCAAAGTCTCTCATCAGCTGCATTCTCGCCTTTATGATATACGCGGCGTCTCCGTACGTATCTGTATATGTGATCCCGTGATAGGATTCATCCGGTTCAGTAAGTCCCGGGAAATTACCTTTTGTCCAGTCGAATTTACCGCTGTCAACGATTACTCCGCCGCCCTGGACCGCGTGTCCGTCCATATATTTTGTAGTTGAATGAACGACGATATCCGCGCCGAATTCAAAAGGCTTGCAGAGTACCGGCGTAGCGAATGTATTGTCGATTATAAGAGGAACATTATGGTCGTGGGCGATCTTTGCGAATCTTTCTATATCAAATACAGTAAGAGCCGGGTTTGCTATAGTCTCGCCAAATACCAGTTTAGTGTTCGGCTTGAAAGCTTTAGCTATCTCTTCATCACTGGCATTCTTGTCTACCCAGATACATTCTATTCCGAGTTTTTTCAGTGTAAATGCGAAAAGATTAACTGTGCCTCCGTATATCTCAGTTGAGCTGATGAAGCTGTCTCCGGCGTCACACAGGTTGAGTACTGAAAGAAGGCTTGCTGCCTGTCCTGAAGAAGTGCACATCGCCCCTACTCCGCCTTCCAGTTCCGCTATCTTTTCTTCCACGGCCATTACAGTTGGATTTGCGAATCTCGAATAAATGAGGGATTTCGTCGGGTCGTCAAATACGGCTGCCACCTCAGCGGTGGTATCGTACACATAAGTTGTGCTCTGTACTATAGGTACTACTCTGGGTTCAGAGTTCTTCGGTGTATATCCTGCATGCAGGCATTTAGTTGCGTCTTTCATTTTGTTCCTCCGTTATTGCTTATTTCAATGTGTTATACCGGCAGTTCATCAGACGCCGGTATTTACCCTAATATACTATAAGAAAAAGACTTTC
>JAUMVF010000057.1:9690-11232 GCA_030530305.1 Bacillota bacterium | reverse complement strand
TTTATATGACTTGTATCGTTGAATTTTTGTCACTAATTTATTTTTTAAGGGGAATAGTGACAAAAGTTAGCCATTCCCCGGCTGTAAAATCAAGGGTAATCGCTATTTTTAGCTTTTTTCCCTGATCAGTATGCCGTTCAGGGTTGAAAATTTGTCACAAATTAGTCATATAAAAAATTAGTGACAAAAATTCAGGCTTTTCACTGCCTTGCAAAGCAGATGGCTGAGCCTTTGAAAAAGGCATACCGCAATCGGATCAAGTGTCTTTCTTTTGGATCACTCGCTTTTATTGCGGCACTCCTTTTCTACCATGGTGCCGATACCCATTGGTGTGAATATCTCAAGAAGCAGGCAGTTCTCGACGCGGCCGTCGATGATGTGGACGTTGTTTACGCCGCGCTTTACAACTGATCTGCAGCATTCGATCTTGGGGATCATGCCGCCGGAGATAGTCCCGTCATTGATGAGGGGGTCGATCTCCTCAAGCCCCATGAAGTTGATCACAGATGCCGGATCGTCTACGTCTTTAAGGACGCCCGGAACGTCGGTGAGGAACAGGAGCTTCTCGGCTTTAAGGGCCACTGCCACGTCCATTGCCGCGTAGTCAGCGTTGATATTGTATGTGTTTCCTTCGTCATCCTGTCCGATCGGAGCGATGACAGGGATAAAGTCGTTGTTTATCAGTGAGCACAAAAGCTCGGTGTTGACTTTTTCCACTTCGCCCACGTGACCATAGTCGGTTCCTTCTTTTTCAAGCTTGCGGGCTCTGATGGTGCCGCCGTCTTTGCCGCTGATTCCGATGGCGCGTACGCCCTTGGTCTCGATCTCGGAAACGATGGACTTGTTGACTTTGCCCGAAAGGACCATTTCAACGACTTCCATGGCCTCGTCGCTTGTGACGCGGAGACCGTCAACGAATTCGGATTTCACATCAAGTCTGCCCAGCATGGCGTTGATCTCAGGACCGCCGCCGTGGACGAGCACAGGCTTCATGCCGACCAGCTTCATAAGAGCTATGTCGTTGATGATGGTGTCTTTTACCTGCGGATTGGTCAGAGCGCTACCGCCGTATTTGATCACGACGGTTTTGCCGTTGAGCCTTTTGATGTAAGGCAGCGCGTCTACCAGTATCTGCGCTTTTTCAGCATATGAAATCATTTTTAATCTCCTTGAAAAACTTCTTGTGTGAAAGGCGCCTGCCGCGCTTTTCACTTATTCATATGACCGCCGGATGGCCGACAGATATTATGATCTGTATTCTCCGTTGATCTTTACATATTCATAGGTCAGGTCGCAGCCCCATGCTTTGCCGGAGGCGGCGCCTTCTTTAAGGTCCGCTGTTATATAAATATCGTCTTCACCCAGGATCTCAAGAGCCTTGTCTTCGTCAAAGCCTGTAGGCGTTCCGTCTTTCAGTACCGGAAGCTCGCCTTTGGCGCTTTTAAATGTGACGTCGACTTTATCCGGGTCGAAATCTTCGCCGCTGTAACCCATAGCGCAGAGGACTCTTCCCCAGTTGGCGTCAGAGCCGAAGATGGCAGC
>JAUMVF010000057.1:0-9680 GCA_030530305.1 Bacillota bacterium | reverse complement strand
TTCAGAAGCGAAGACTTGATCACCGACTTGGCTATTGTTCTTGCCTTGTCCTCGGACGCGGCGTTTATTACTTCAGTTTCTATGAACTTGGTCGCGCCTTCGCCGTCGCGTACCAGCTCTTTGGCCAGGTATTCGTTGACGAAGTAAAGGGCGTCCTTGAATGCTTCGTAATCCGCGCCATCCGCCGTGATCTCCGGATTCTCCGCCAGACCGTTGGCCAGCAGGAAAATGGAGTCGTTGGTGGATGTATCGCCGTCAACGGAAACCATGTTGTATGTGGTGCCGATAGTAGCTTTCAGAGCTTTGTCCAGCATTTCCCGTGAAATGCAGCAGTCAGTCATGACAAAAGCAAGCATTGTCGCCATGTTGGGGCAGATCATGCCGGTGCCTTTTGCCATGGCGCCGATAGTCACTGTCTTGCCGCCCAGCTCGACTTCAACTGCGATCTGCTTCGGGTGTGTGTCTGTAGTCAGGATGCCCCACGCAGCGTTTTCTGCCGCTTTTTCGCATCCGCATACTTTGGGGAAAAGCTCCTTGATTCCGGACTCGTAGATGTCAGCCGGCGGCTGTACGCCGATGACTCCTGTGGATGCTGTCAGCACCTGATCGGCTTCGCAGCCTATCTGCCCTGCCAGAGTCTCTGCCATGAGCAGGTTGGCGGCTTTTCCTTCTTCGCCTGTGCAGGCGTTGGCGTTGCCGCTGTTTACCGCGATACCGCAGATCTTCGGGTTCTTTTTCATTACTTCGATATTTCTCTGTACTGACGCCGCCTTGACCACGTTAGTAGTAAAAGCAGCGGCGCATACTGCCGGCACTTCCGACACTATGAGAGCCATATCTTTTATATCGTCTTTTTTTATTCCTACGTGACCGCCCTGGGCGTTGAAGCCCTTGGCAGCGGTAACTCCGCCCTCTATCTGTTTCATTTATTTCTATTCCTCCATGCAAAAATTACTGTTTATCGATTATCCGCGCGCTTCGCGATGTCCGTCGCGGTCATGCGCCGCGCTTTTCGGTATGCTTGCCGGGCCCGCCGCGCTTCTGCGCCGCGCTTTCCACCCGCCGGCCGCGTCCGCTCTATACCGGGAACGGTGTGACCTGATCGAGGCCTGTCTTCTCATCAAGACCGAACATGATGTTCATGTTCTGGAGAGCCTGTCCCGCGGCGCCTTTTACCAGATTGTCCAGTGAAGAGATGGCGATGACGCGGTTTGTACGCTCGTCGACTTTGAAGCCGATGTCTACGAAGTTGGAGCCTTTGACCCACTTGCTTTCCGGCAGGGTGCCTGCCTCTGAAAGTCTGATGAAGTATTCGTCTCCGTACATTTTTTCATAAGCCGCAGCGATGTCAGCTTCTGTTACGCCGTCCTTCAGTGTCGCGTAGATGGTAGCCAGGATGCCTCTGTTCATAGGCACCAGTACAGGCGTGAAGCTGATCACAATATCTTCGCCGCAGACGTATGTCAGCTGCTCCTCGATCTCAGGCGTGTGTCTGTGGCCTGCTACCTTGTAGGCCTTGGTGTTTTCATTGGCTTCGCAGAAAAGCATGTCTCTGTTCAGTCCTCTGCCTGCGCCGGAAACACCGGTCTTTGAATCTATAATTATCGATTTTCTGTCGATAAGGTCATATTTTACGAGAGGCGCTGTGCCCAGGATCCCGCATGTGGTGTGGCAGCCCGGGTTGGCGATGAGTCTGGCGTCTTTTATCTTGTCTCTGTTGAATTCGCACAGACCGTATACGGCTTCCTCGATGAACTGGGGGCTCTTGTGGGCTTCGCCGTACCATTTTTCATATACTTTTACATCTTTGAGTCTGTAGGCGGCTCCGAAATCTATCACTCTGGTCTTGTCCAGGATGGTTTCTGTGAGCAGGCCCGCTGTCATTCCGCCCGGAAGCGCTGTGAAAAGCACGTCGCATTCTTCAGCGACTTTTTCCAGATCGGCAGGGCTGCACAGAAGAGGTATGTGCTTGTTGAAGTTAGGATACACTTCCGCGTATTTTTTTCCAACATAGCTGTTTGCCGTAACATACTTGATATCCACTTCAGGATGCTTCACCAGCATGCGCATCAGATCGCTGCCTGCATAACCTGTAGCTCCTACAACTCCGACTTTTATCATTATTCTGGTCCTCCGTGATAAGATAATAATTCAAAAGCACCCCTGATGTCTTTTCCGCAGGGTGCATTAATGTCTTGATTTAATAATTATACATAAATTGTGAATATTATGCAACATAAATATTAAAATAATTTATCCCTTTCAACTGTGAATATACCCCTGAGTCGTGTATAATTGAGTTAAATCAACGAATATACACTTCTATACGCTCAAAGTATATACCATACACAGAAAAAAGCAAGGCAGAACAGAAAAGAGATATATGTAAGAAAAGGAGAGAAAAATGGCGGAAAAATCAGCGAGAGTGGCAAAAGCCCTTGAATATCACAAAAAAGGATACAACTGCGCCCAGGCGGTAGCCTGCGCTTACGCGGATCTGTTCGGAGTTGACGAGAAGACCGCTTTCAGGATGACCGAGGGCTTCGGTTTCGGAATGGGCGCCATGGGCACCTGCGGAGCAGTCAGCGGAATGACTTTCATCGCCGGCCTTAAGAACAGTGATGGAAATCTCGACGCCCCGGCAACCAAGAAGGGCACATATAAGCTGAGCAAGACAATGCTTAAGGCTTTTGAAGAAAAGAACGGATCTGTGATCTGCAAAGAGATCAAGGGCGTTGAGACCGGCAAAGTTCTGAGGACATGTGACGGCTGCATCGAGGACGCCGCCAGACTGATTGAAGAGAACCTGCTGTAGTTTATCGAAGGGATATTTCCACAGCATACGGTCCGGCGGTCCCGCGGCAGGAGACGGCTGTGCGGCAGACCTTCATGAAGGCTGCGGAAACAGCCCGCGGTATCGCTTTAATGCATTGAAAAATCAGGCATTTCATGGTAAAATATTTTATTGTGTAAAGGGAAAGGAGGGCATACCCCTTGAACAGCAATAAATACAAAGACAATATTTACGAACTCAGGTATATAACAGATCTGAAAGACATGGTGGATTCAAGCGCCAGGTTGTTTCCGGACCATGTGGCTTATTACGTAAAAGACGTGCGCGGCGGTGAATACAGACCGATCATGTATCCGGAAGTAAAGGCCGACATAGACGCGCTGGGAACGAAACTCATCGACCTTGGACTGAAAAACGAAAAAGTCGCGGTCATCGGCGAGAACAGCTATGAATGGATCATTTCCTATCTGGCCGTTACCAACGGGTGCGGAGTGGCAGTGCCTCTCGACAGAGAGCTTCCGTCAGACGAGATCATCAATCTGATGACCAGAGCCGGTGTGAAAGCCATCATCTACTCAAAGAAGATGAAAGGCGTGGTAACTGAAGCGCTGGAGAGCTTTGAGGACCAGAAGATCAGTATCTGCATGGATCCCAAGGAAGAGGAAGAAGGCGTATACGCTCTTAAGGACCTGATCGCTGAAGGAAAAGAAATGATCGCCGGCGGCAACGATTCATTCGTCAACGCAGAGATCGACAGGGAAGCAATGTGCGCTCTGCTTTTCACATCAGGAACGACAGGCCTCGCGAAAGGCGTAATGCTTTCACATAAAAATATTTCAGCCAATGTCTACAACATGTCCAAGTATATAAAGATCAGAGAAGACGGTATCGGACTTTCCGTACTTCCTATGCATCACACATACGAACTGACATGTCACATCTTCACGAGTTTCTATCAGGGCATCGCGGTAGCTATCTGCGAAGGACTCAAATACATACAGAAGAACATGAAAGAGATCCACGCGACAGTAATGCTGGGCGTTCCTCTCGTATTCGAGAGCATGCACAAGAAGATATTCAAGCAGGCTGACGCGTCAGGAAACGGCAGAAAACTGAGAGCTATGATAGCCCTTTCCAAGAGACTGAAACTTTACAACAACCAGACTCTCATCAGAAAGTTATTCAAGCAGATCCATAACAGCACCGGCGGCGAAATGACCCAGTTCATATCCGGCGGAGCAGCGATAGATCCGCACGTAATAGAAGACTTTGAGGCTATGGGGATCCCGATGATTCAGGGCTATGGAATGACAGAGAACGCTCCTATCATCGCGGTAAACCGTGACTGCTGCAGCAGAGCGGACGCGGCAGGATTCGTTATGCCGGGCACGGAAGTCAAGATTATCGAACCGGACAACAAAGGTGTAGGCGAAGTCATCTGCAGAGGACCTTCCGTAATGATCGGATACTACAACGATCCTGTAATGACCGATCAGGTTCTGAAAGACGGATGGCTCTACACAGGCGACCTGGGATACATGGACAACGAGGGTTACCTGTACATCTGCGGCAGAAAGAAGAACGTCATAGTCACAAAGAACGGCAAGAACATATTCCCTGAAGAAGTTGAATACTATCTCCAGTCAAGTCCGTACATCGCCGAAGCCCTCGTTCACGGCGTGAAGGACGAGACCACGGGAGACACCATCGTCAAGGCGGAGATATTCCCTGACTACGACACCATACAGGAACAGATCGGGGATATGTCCGAGAGCGGCTGGAAGCAGTTCTTCAAGGAGACCATCGACGATATCAACGACCGCATGCCGCTTTACAAGAGAGTAAAGAGATACAACATCCGCGAGACAGAGTTCTCAAAGACGACAACAAGAAAGATCAAGAGACATACAGCAGCCAACTACAGCGACGAAAACAGCCAGAATCTGTAAGTCTTTAAGGATTAGAGATTTATCAAGAGTGCAGCTGCGGAAAAGCCCGGGGTTTTTCTGCGGGAGCGCAGTCCTTTAAAAAGGAGGAGAAGATGCTGAGCAGTGCAGAGTATGAAGCAAAAATAGCCCGTGACAAAGAATGGGCAGAAAGCATATCACAGGCGGTGAAGGATGACCCCAGGTCATTCGTCAAATACCGTGAAAGCCGTCCGATCTACAACATCAAACAGTTCATCGAGTCCAGCGTGGAGACCTACGGGAGAGACCATCCGTGTTTTTACCAGAAGTTCCACAAGGGCGGGGAGTATGAGATGATCACATACGGCCAGATGCTGGACGATGTGAACGGACTGGGCACGGCGCTGATAGACGCCGGTCTCAAGGACAAGCGTATATCAGTCATAGGTGAGAACTGCAGCCAGTGGGCCATTTCATATCTCGCGGTACTGGCGGGAACCGGCATCGTAGTTCCTCTCGACAAAGAACTGAAGATCGACGACATCAAAAACCTGCTCATACAGGCAGATGTCAGCGCGGTCATTTTCACAAAGAAATATGAAGCCATGTTCAAGGAGATCATGGCCTCAGGCGACACCAAACTGGAGATGCTGATCAACATGCACGCTGAAGAGGATGTAGACGGCGTGACAGCATGGAGGCCTCTCATTGAAAAAGGAAAGAAGCTCATCGAAGGCGGCGACAGGAGCTTCCTGGACGCCCAGATCGACAGCGAAGCCATGAGCGTGCTTCTTTTCACAGCAGGCACCACAGGCGTTTCCAAAGGCGTAATGCTTTCACAGAGAAACCTGTGTACAGACGTTATGGTATCGCCGACAGTGCTTCAGGTAAACGACTGGGATGTATTCTACTCAGTACTTCCGCTGCACCATACATACGAGTGCACATGCGGATTCCTGGTTCCTTTATATAAGGGCGCGGCCATGGCGTACTGCGAAGGGCTGAAATACCTGGCCAAGAATCTGGGAGAATGTCATCCGACAATGTTCCTGGGCGTACCTGTTATGTTCGAAAAGATGTATAAGAAGATCTGGCGGAACGTACGTAAACAGGGCAAGGAAAAACTCCTGAAGAGAGTAATCAAGATAAACAGAATAACGAAGAAGATCGGTATCGATCTCGGAAATATATTCTTTAAACAGATCAGAGAAGTTTTCGGCGGAAAGATGAGACTGGTCATCTGCGGCGGAGCGGCCATCAATCCGGAAGTGCTGGACGGCATCAGGGATTTCGGCATCAACGCACTGCAGGGATACGGTCTTACAGAGTGCGCCCCCATGGGAGCCCTGAGCCCGGATACAGCGCCAAAATCCGCTTCATGCGGCGTGGCTTTCCCCACATGCGGAATCGAGATCATCAACAAGGATGAAGACGGCATCGGGGAGATAGTGCTTTCCGGACAGAACGTAATGCTGGGATACTACAACATGCCCGAGCAGACAGCCGAAGTAAAGATCGACGGCAAGTTCCACACAGGAGACCTGGGATATCTGGATGACGAAGGCTACCTTTATATAACAGGACGCCAGAAGAACGTCATCATCACCAAGAACGGCAAGAACGTATTCCCTGAAGAACTGGAATACTATCTGGCCAACGTGGATCTGGTGGAAGAGTCCATGGTATTCGACGAAGCCGGAGATTCAAAGGACGACACCATAATCGTGGCGGCAGTCAAGCTGGACGCGGAAGAACTGAAAGAAAGATGGCCTGACGGGATCAGCAAAGAAGATCAGGAAAAAGAACTCTGGAAAGAGATCGAGAAGATCAACGAGTCAGTTCCGTTCTTCAAGAGGATCAGAAAAGTCATCCTCCGCGACAAGCCCTTTGAAAAGAATACAGCGAACAAGATCAAGCGCTTCGCGGAAGGGAACAAGAAATAGCGCAGTCAGTTAAGAATAGCGGAAGGCAGAAGCTGGGGGCTTTTGCCCGGCGGGATGCTGCCGGCGCGTGATTGACAAATACACACCAGTAAACTATAATGTATCGACATGCCAATATAGTCGAAAGGAGATTTGTAATAATGGCTGAAGAACACGTATTACTAACGAAAGAAGGATACGATAAAATCGTAGCGGACCTTGAAGAACTGACAGCTGTCAGAAGAAAAGAGGTCGCGGAGAAACTCAAGGACGCTATCGCCCAGGGAGATATCTCAGAGAACGCGGACTACGATGCTGCCAAGAATGAACAGGCAGAACTTGAAGAGAAGATAAACAAACTGGAGAACATGATCCGCATGGCCAAGATCATCGACGAGAGCGAAGTCGACGAATCAGTCGTAGGCGTTGGTCTCAAAGTCAAGGTCAAGGACATGGACGATAAAGAAGAAGCAGAGTACGTCATCGTCGGAGCCACAGAGGCAGACCCATTCGCGGGAAAGATCTCAAACGAGTCACCGGTAGGAAAGGCGCTGCTGGGACACAAAGTGGGCCAGACGGTTCCTGTAGAAGTGCAGGAAGGACTCATCGTAAAATACAAGATACTTTCTATAAGCAAATAAGATCTGATACTGCGGCGGCGTGACCGCGGCAGAGAAATATATAGCAGCAAAAATATAATAAGAGGTTAGAAAATGAGTGAAGTAAAGAACAATCAGAACGTTAACGAAGAAGGCAACCTGACTGAAGAGGGACTTACAGAACAGAGACAGATCAGAAGAGAAAAGCTCAAGACTCTCCAGGAAGCCGGAAGAAACCCGTTCCTCCAGGAAACATGGGATGTGAACGCCTACAGTCTGGACATCAAAGACAACTTTGACGAGATGGACGGCAAAGAAGTTTCCATGGCAGGCAGGATCATGGCTAAGCGCGGCATGGGCAAAGCGTCCTTTATCGACGTGCAGGACAAACAGGGCAGGATCCAGTGCCACGTAAAGAAAGACGTTCTTGGTGAAGAAGAATACAAATGGTTCAAGACCTACGACATCGGCGACATCATCGGCTACGAAGGAAAAGTATTCAAGACCCAGAGAGGAGAGATCACAGTAGAGATCAGCAAGATGGTGCTCCTTTCCAAGTCGCTTCAGGTACTTCCAAACAAATGGCAGGGCCTCAAAGATACAGATATCAGATACAGACAGAGATACGTAGACCTGATCATGAATCAGGATGTAAGAGATACATTCTACATGCGCGCAAAAATCATACACGAGATCAAGCGCGTGCTTGAAGAGGAATACGGATTCCTGGAAGTTGACACACCGATCCTGACAACTATCGCAGGCGGCGCCAACGCAAGACCTTTTGACACACATCACAACACTCTGAACATGGACATGAAGCTGAGGATCTCAAACGAGCTGTTCTTAAAGAGGCTCATCGTCGGCGGACTGGACAGAGTTTACGAGATGGGCAAGATGTTCAGAAACGAAGGAATGGACAGGAACCACAACCCTGAGTTCACATCCATGGAATGCTACATGGCTTACGGCAATATGGAAAGCGTTATGGAAGTAACCGAGCAGGTAGTTTCCAAGGCGGCGCTCATGGCTACAGGAAGCATGAAGATCAACTATCAGGGCAAAGAATTCGACCTGACGCCTCCATGGAGAAGACTGGACATGGCAGAGGCCATCAAAGAGATCACAGGCGTTGACTTTTCACAGATCACTACAGATGAAGAGGCACGCGAGGCAGCTATCGGATACGGCATGGACGCTGACGACGTGAAAGACATGACACGCGGAAAGATCCTTGCTGAGATGTTCGAAGAATACTGCGAAGACGTACCGGGATACCTGGACGGCCCTGTATTCGTAACAGGTCATCCGGTTGAAAT
The DNA here is from genome assembly GCA_030530305.1 of Bacillota bacterium. Lineage (GTDB taxonomy): Bacteria > Bacillota > Clostridia > Peptostreptococcales > Anaerovoracaceae > RGIG7111. The sequence goes on along the minus strand of JAUMVF010000057.1, from coordinate 1,139 downwards.
CTCACCTCTGGCAAAGAGAGACCCGAAAGACCCGAGAATCACAAGAAGATTCGAAGCATACATTAACTGCTGGGAGATCGCCAACGCGTTCTCCGAGCTCAACGACCCCATCGACCAGTTCGAGAGATTCTCTGAACAGCAGAGAGAACTGGATCTGGGTATCGACGACGAAGCTCACCCGATGGATATGGACTTCGTAAACGCTCTGGAAGTCGGACTTCCTCCGACAGGTGGACTTGGCATCGGTATCGACAGAGTCATCATGCTCATCACCGACGCGCCGTCCATCAGAGACATCATACTCTTCCCGACGATGAAACCGGAAAGCAAATAGCATAATACAGAAAAAGAAGACGGGCATCGGGCCCGTCTTTTTTCACCCAAAGGAGGCAAAAGGCATGAAATTATTGAAGAGGAGAATTGTAATTGCGGCAGTTTCCATCGCCATGGTATTCACCATGTTTCCGCTGCTGGGGGCAGGCAGCGCGTACGCAGAGGTAGAGCCCGAGGAGCTGAATGTGGGCAGCGGGATAAGTGTCACTTTGGAGTCCGGCACACTGAATTTCGAGATACCGGGCAACAATAACAAAAGCTACTTTCTGAAACCGCCCACACAGCAGGCTTTGAATAAGTGGAATCAATTCAAGAAGGAAGTCAATGAAGAAGATCCTATGCAGGGCGACGTAGAAGGGATATTCATTGGAGAAGGTATTAACGGAATATCTGAATCCTTCTTTGAAGGCCTGGAGACACCATTCTATGTGTTGTTACCAAGGTCCATGTCAGCGACTTATAAAAGCGGCGTAAAGGGGATACATAAAAACGCGTTCAGGGGATGCACAAATATCAGCCAGCTCTTTTACGGCGGCAGCGCGGCTGAATGGGAGAAGCTGAAGGTCGGGATCCAGCCAGGCAACGACATAATAACGAACCTCACTGCAAAAAACAGGGGAGATTATGAGAATGTCAGTGTATTCAGGATAGATCCCATCGGGACTCTTACGTATAACGGGAAGTACAGGAAGCCGAAACCGGACGTGTACCATAATGATGCTCTGTACTGGGCCGAAATGGGTTGCTTCTTCAAATGGAGCAACAACAAGAACGTAGGCAAGGCAAAGCTCACCCTTACCGGCAAG
>JAUMVF010000169.1:591-1825 GCA_030530305.1 Bacillota bacterium | reverse complement strand
GAGCTGGCCAGTATGTTCAACGCTTACTGCGGCTACGGCGAGACCGATCACAGCGTGACTCAATCCTTCCTGGGCATCCCATTTGAAACTGCGGCGGAATTCTGGCGCAAGAGCCTGCAGCTGTATTTTAACGGCGCTGATGAAGACTTCCTGAACGAAGTGGAACGGAAGGCGCAGGTCGTCGGTTATGCCCGAATCATGCGCCGCAGCATACGACGGAACGGCCTCAATACCGAAGACGGCCGAAAGCTTATCGACAATTGCCGCAAGAACCTGGCGAAGCTGCTGCCACAGGTAGACAGCTTGCTGTTTTAATTCGATCCTTAAAGAGCTAAATCTGTTTCGAAACAAACGGATGGGGATCCTATCGTTCTTATGCTTTCCTTGCATATGATGAGGCAAAAAAGAATAAAATTTCTTTATCTCCCTTAAATACGCTGCTCCACTATACGGACGGTCTTCCGGAAGCCACTGACCGGAAAAAACAATTGCTGGGAATGGACAGGTTGACCCAGGCGCTGCGACGGTCGGAAAACGGAAGTCCCAAAGAAATACTTGAATCTATAGAAAGAGAAGTCGAGCTGTTTGTCGGCGAAGCGCCGCAGTTTGATGATTTGACTATGATGTGCGTTCACTATATCGGAAATAATCCGCAAAAATCAGGGGCTTTTCCAAGCCAGGAAATGACCGTGGAGGCCACACTGGCTAATATCCCGGCCGTCACCGACTTTGTCGATGCGCAGCTGGAGGCCTGTGGCTGCCCGCAAAAAGTGGTGATGCAGATCAACATCGCCATTGACGAGCTGTTCGGCAACATAGCGCATTATGCCTACGACCCGGAAACAGGCCCAGCCACAGTTCGCGTTGAAGTCGAGGAAGAGCCCCTGACCGTGCTGATCACCTTTATCGACCATGGCAAACCCTACGATCCTCTGGCCGCCGCCGATCCTGATACGACACTGTCCGCGGAGGCGCGCAAGATAGGCGGCTTGGGCGTGTTCCTGGTCAAAAAGACGATGGATGACATCAGCTACGAGTATAAGAACGGTCGCAACATCCTGCATATCAGAAAAAGGATCAGCGACAAATAATCGTATTTCCGGGACTGGACCCTATCCTGAACACGTTAATACGGCGGCTTGCAGACCTGCCGTCGGGCAAGGAGCAACATGAAGCATAAACTCTTTTCGGAGATCAGAACGGTTTACGAAACGACGCTGGATAATCCCCATAC
>JAUMVF010000169.1:0-581 GCA_030530305.1 Bacillota bacterium | reverse complement strand
GACCAAGGATATGGTGGACGGTAAAACACTGCGGCACGCTACGGAAACCACCGTCAAAAGATATCCCTATTTTCTGATGAAGCTGGGCTGGGATCAGGGCGAAATATGCTTTGAGGACAACGAAGCCCCGCTTCCCGTTATACACGCCGACGGCCCCATAACCCTGGGCGGTAGCGAAACCAACGGGCATCTTCTATGCGTTTCCTGGTGGAAAAACAAGATCCATGTCGATGTTTATCATGCGCTGACCGACGGCGGCGGCATCTATAATTTCATCAAAACCCTGCTCTATTACTACTGCAGCGAGTATTATGGCAAAGAGTTGTCCAGTAAGGGCATACGCCTGTCGGGCGACCCTGTTGACGAGCGCGAATGGATCGATCCGGCTGTCGAGTCCATCGGGGAAGCGTCCTTTTGCGCGGTAAAAAAATGGAACAAGCCCGGGTTTCAGATCGCCGACGGCGGACTGGTCTCCGTTAACAAGAAAGGCATCGTATATAACATCCGCATCAACGAGAGCGAGTTCATGCGGTTCAACCTGTCCAACGACGGCAGCCCCGGCACCATCATCGCTCTCTTCC
>JAUMVF010000056.1 GCA_030530305.1 Bacillota bacterium | reverse complement strand
ATCTTGATGGTGAACTGGGCCGGATCTTCCATAACTTCCGTGTCTGCCACGGCCATTACTTCTTCTATGTCCTCGATATCAGGCAGTTCTTTTATGCTGGTGAAATTGAACTTTCTCAGGAACATATCGGTGGTGCCGTAGAGGATCGGTCTTCCGATGCCCGAGGACCTGCCCACTTCGGTGACCAGTTCTTTTTTCTTCAGTCCTTCAAGGACACGGTCGCATCTGATCCCGCGGACAGCTTCGATCTCGCCTTTTGTCACCGGCTGCTTGTATGCTATGATGGCAAGCACTTCAAGGGCCGACTGGGAAAGGCGTCTGTGTCTGACCGGAGTGCAGAGCCTCTCAACGAATTCAGCGTTTTCCTCTTTGGAAACGAACTGGAAACTCTTGTTGATCTCACGGATCTCGATGCCGCGGCCTTCCTGAAGGTATTCTTCCTGAAGTTCCTTGAAGCAGTCGTATGCTTCCTGTTTAGATATATTGAATATTTCCGCCGCAAGTTTGACGTCCAGGGGCTCGCCCCATACGAACATCATTGATTCAAAAGCGGATTTTATTGTTTTTCTGGTGGTCATTCAATTGTCCTCCATTACATTGACGGCCTTATATCGCGGGCTTTGCCCGGCCAGAGCGGATATCCCGCCGCCGGTCTTAATTAAGGGCTTCGGGCAGGGTCTCCTCTGTAGCGATTTCCTGCGCTTCATCAAGCCTTTCGGTAGGCCTTACGGTGATGTCTCCGAAATTGTATTTCTGCTCTGCCTCGATACGGCGCTGCCTCAGCATCTCCAGCATGGAGACGAATGTCAGAGCCACGTCATATTTATCTGAAGCAGGGGAGAGCAGTTCCTTGAAATACAGGAAGTCCTTGTGACTGTTCTTAAGAACATTGTCTTTCAGCATATCCCTGATATGGACGATCTTTGCCTCTGTAGTCTCGCGCTGCCTTTCGATACGGGCGTAATGCCGCTCCATTTCCTCCATCTTCTGTTTCCTTCTGAGGAAAAGCTCGAAAGCTGTGACGAACTTGTCCAGATCCAGCGACAGGTATTCGTCCGGTTCGTTGGTATATACGCTCAGGTCTTCCTGTGGCTTCTCGAAAATATGGAATGATTCTTCTTCTTTTTCCTGCATCATTGCAGCCAGAAGCTTGAAACGCTTGTATTCCAGGAGCCTTGCCACAAGGTCGGTCCTCGGGTCGTCGATAACTGTAGGATCGTCGTCGGGAGACCTGCGCGGCAGAAGCATCTTGGATTTGATCTCGATGAGGGCGGCGGCAAGCACCATAAATTCTGTGGTAACTTCCACATCCATCTTCTTCATCTGATCTATATGCGCAAGATACTGGTCTGTGATCTCGGAGATCTGTATATCGTAGATGCTCATCTGAGCGTTTTCGATAAGATATACGAGAAGGTCAAAGGGGCCTTCGAAAATATTTAATTTTACTTTATATCCCATCTTTGACTTTCCTTTCACGCAAGAAAAATATACTATTCAAATTATACCATAAAAAACCCGCAACAAAAAGGTTGTCTGAGGATAGAAAAAAGTAAGCAAGATAGTTATTTTTTTTGTTTTTTCTGGCATATGCCGACGGTTTTTTCGGCATATGCTATTTATCCTTCCAATATTTTACAAATTATCAAGTTGCGATTTTGCCTGTTTTCGGACAGTACAAGTAATAATGTTGAAATATCAATGTTTAGGAGGGTATCTGAGCCTGTTTTTGGAGTTAGCATATGCTACCTCAAAAGGGTTTTTTGTACTATCTTGCCGTGTTTTTTCTTAAAGTTTTTATTTCGTTGACAAGTTATATATATATATGTTAGTTTTTTTACGGGTAGCAGATATATATTTTTTTGACTATATATTTGTGGTTTTTTAGGTTTGTTTATGAAAGGAGATTTCAACATGACTCAGAATCCTACAGTTTGTGCTGAAGTTGCGGCCAAGGAAAAAGAGCTCGACGCGATCGTAACTAAGTACAAAGACACTCGTGGAAAGTTAATCCCGATTCTCCATGAAGCACAGGAATTGTTCGGTTATCTTCCCATGGAAGTTCAGCTTGCAATTTCAAAGAAGTCCGGGATCCCTCTCGCAGAGATCTACGGAGTTGTCAGCTTCTATGCGCAGTTCTCCATTTATCCAAAGGGAGACAACAAGATCAGCGTATGCATGGGTACAGCTTGCTACGTTAAGGGCGCTGCAAACGTTCTTGACGAAATCAAGACAGAACTCGGTATCGAGGTTGGTCAGTGCACAGAAGACAGAAAGTTCTCACTCGACGCATGCAGATGCGTTGGATCATGCGGACTTGCACCAGTTGTCACTATAAATGAAGATGTTTACGGAAAACTCACACCTGAGGATATTCCTGACATCCTTGCAAAGTATTAGTGGAGGTGTAGACATGGCAAAAACTATAGCAGAATTACAGAAAATCAGAGAAGAAAAGAAAGCCGAAATGGCCATTCGTCTTGACCGTGTTGATGGAAACGGCAAGCAGTGCATCCTCCTCTGCGGAGTTGCCGGCTGCGCATCATCCGGATCACTGAAAGTTGCGGACGCTTTTGAAGAAGCTATCGCAAAAGAAGGTCTGGGCGACAAGGTTGATCTCGTAAAGGTTGGCTGCTTCGGACTTTGCGCTGAAGGTCCACTGGTAATGACTACTCCGGATCACGTGCTTTATTCACACGTAACTCCTGAGGACGTTGCTGAGATCATGGAAAGCCATATCAAGGGCGGAAACGCAGTTGAGAGACTGCTGGCTGGAGACAAAGTTCAGGAAGAACTGGAAGACGCTCTTCCACAGATCCCGTTCTTCTCCAAGCAGAAGAGAATCGCTCTTAAGAATCTTGGATTCATCGATCCTGAAAATATCGACGAGTACATCGGTATGGACGGATATGTAGCACTGGAGAAGGTTCTGACATCAATGGAACCTGAAGCAGTAATCGCAGAAGTAAAGAAATCAAACATCAGAGGCCGTGGCGGCGCTGGTTTCCCGACAGGAAAGAAATGGGAATCCTCAGCAGTAGTACAGGACGATCCTAAGTACGTTATCTGTAACGCTGACGAAGGTGACCCGGGCGCATTCATGGACCGTTCCATCCTCGAAGGAGATCCACACTCCGTAATCGAAGCTATGATCATCAACGGATATGCAGTAGGCTCACATCAGGGCTTCATCTATGTTCGTGCTGAGTATCCTGTAGCTGTAAAGAGACTTGGCATTGCTATCGAGCAGGCTAAGGAATACGGACTCCTCGGAAAGAACATCATGGGTCAGGGCTTTGACTTCGATCTGGAAGTAAGACTCGGCGCAGGCGCATTCGTATGCGGCGAAGGTTCAGCACTGATGCACTCAATCGAGGGCAGCAGAGGTGAGCCGAGACCGAAACCGCCAAGATCATCCGAAAAGGGTCTCTGGATGAAGCCGACAGTACTCAACAACGTTGAGACTTACGCTAACATCCCGCAGATCATCAGAAACGGTGGAGACTGGTTCACACAGTATGGTACTGAAGGTTCATCCGGAACTAAGGTATTCGCACTGGGCGGCAAGATCAACAACATCGGTCTTGTAGAAGTACCAATGGGAACAACACTCCGTGAGATCATCTTCGACGTAGGCGGCGGAATTCCAAACGGAAAGAAATTCAAGGCTGTACAGACAGGTGGTCCTTCAGGCGGATGTATCCCTGAAGAAATGCTGGACGTAGCTATCGACTATGACTCCCTGAAGAAGATGGGATCAATGATGGGTTCCGGCGGTATGATCGTAATGGACGAGAATACATGTATGGTTGACCTCGCAAGATTCTTCCTCGACTTCACAGTTGACGAATCCTGCGGTAAGTGCCCACCGTGCCGTATCGGTACAAAGAGAATGCTTGAGATCCTCGAAAAGATCACATCAGGTAAGGGCGAGCTGGAAGACCTCGATAATCTGGAAACACTTGCTGAAAGCATCAAGACTTCAGCACTGTGCGGACTTGGTCAGACTGCTCCTAACCCGGTTCTCAGTACAATGAAGTACTTCCGTGACGAGTATGTAGCACACGTTGTTGACAAGAAGTGTCCTGCAGGCGTATGTAAGTCAATGGTTAGATACCAGATCGACCCGGATACCTGCAAGAAGTGCGGCATCTGTGCAAAGAACTGCCCTGTTGGATGTATCACAGGCGACAAGAATACTCCATACGCTATTGATCAGGAAAAATGTGTTAAGTGCGGAATGTGCATGGAAAAATGCCCGTTCAAGTCAGTGCTTAACAATGCGTAAGAAAGGAGCGTAAGCTAAATGAAAAAAGTCAATGTAACAATCAATGGCATCCAGGTTTACGTACCGGCTGACTACACGATCCTTCAGGCAGCCAGAGAAGTGCATATTTCTATCCCTACGCTTTGCTTCCTTAAAGACGTTAACGAAATGGGCTGCTGCCGTATGTGCGTTGTAGAAGTAAAGGGTTCAAAGACACTGCAGGCTGCTTGCGTACATCCTGTTAAAGAAGGTATGGAAGTACTGACACACTCAGCTAAGGTAATGAAGGCAAGAAAAGCTACATTAGAGCTGATCCTCTCCAACCACGACGGAGACTGCCAGACATGTACAAGAAGCTGGATGGACTGCGAACTGCAGGTATTAGCTAATAAACTTTCAGTAGATACAATTCGTTTCCAGGGAAATCCGAAAGACAGACTCCCGATCGACGAAGGTATCTCAATCGTTAGAAATAACAACAAATGTATCCTCTGCAGAAGATGCGTAAGCGCTTGTAAGAAGATCCAGACAGTATCAGTTATCGATACTATCAACAGAGGATATGAAACAGTTATCGGTTCACCGTTCGAAATGCCTCTTGGCGAGACACCGTGCGTAAACTGCGGACAGTGTATCAACGCTTGCCCGGTAGCTGCTCTCTCAGAGAGAAACCAGACTCAGGAAGTTTGGGACATGATCGCAGATCCTGACCTCCACGTAGTTGTTCAGACTGCTCCGGCAGTAAGAGCTGCACTCGGTGAAGAATTCAGAATGGGTATCGGATATGCTGTAACAGGCAAGATGGTAACTGCTCTGAGAATGATGGGATTTGACAAGGTATTCGATACAGATACAGCTGCTGACCTGACCATCATGGAAGAAGGAACTGAGCTGATCCAGAGAATCCAGAACGGTGGAACACTTCCGCTGATCACATCCTGCTCACCGGGATGGATCAAGTTCTGTGAACACAACTTCCCGGATCTCCTTGACAACGTATCAACATGTAAGTCACCGCACACCATGTTCGGAGCTGTTCTCAAGTCATACTATGCTGAGAAGGCAGGCATCGATCCTGAAAAGATCCGTGTCGTATCAATCATGCCATGTACAGCTAAGAAGTTTGAGATCCAGAGACCTGAGATGGAATGCGATGGACACAGAGACGTAGACGTAGTTCTTACAACTCGTGAGCTGGCAAGAATGATCTACGACGCTGGTATCGACTTTGTAAATCTCGGCGACAGCGACTTCGACGATCCGTTCGGTAACGCATCGGGTGCCGGCGTCATCTTCGGAACAACCGGTGGTGTAATGGAAGCTGCTCTGAGAACTGTATACGAAGTAGTAACAGGCGAGACAACTGACAGCATCGACTATGAAGAAGTTCGTGGACTTGAAGGAATCAAGATCGCAACAATCAAGATCGGTGACCTGGAAGTAAGAGCTGCTGCAGCTCATGGACTCGGAAATGCAAGGAAACTGCTTGAGGCTGTAAGAGCCGGCGAACAGTTCCACTTCATCGAGATCATGGCTTGTCCTGGCGGATGCATCAACGGAGGCGGACAGCCGCTGTGGAACTCTTCAGTAAGAAGCTGGAGAAACATCAGACAGGAAAGAGCTGCTGCTCTGTACGCAGAGGACAAGAACAGCCACATCAGAAAATCGCATAACAACCCGGCTATCAAGAAGATCTACAAAGAATATCTGGGCGCACCTTGCGAAGAGAAGTCACATCATCTCCTGCACACTCACTACAATGCAAGAGGATATTACGAAGACTAGTTCTCCGAAGGTTGATCCTTCGAAGACAGGTTCTTCAAAAGGACAATCAAAAACCACAAAACAGAAAGGCTGCCGCATTTCGCGGCAGTCTTTTTCTGTGGGCAGTAGTTGCGTCAGCATTTGCATTTCATAGCACCTGTATTCCATGTCACCTGCATTCGATAGCACTTACGCTTCACAGACCTTGCACTCCACTTACGAAATCGTTGAAATTACACTGTGAATTTTTATATATGAAAAAAACAGTGTAATTTCAACACCTGTAGCTGGTGGTTTTTATAAAAAGGGGCAGCCGGCAGCGAAGAAGCGATGATTTGCACGCTGAAACCATTGCAAAAACACTGTGAAATCATATATATGAAATTCACAGTGTAATTTCAGCGTTTACGTAGTCGCCACGCCATTGAGAAGAATAAGTATTATTTGCTTTGAAGTGCTGTGATGAATTTTCTGTTCGCGTCAGCATCCGGGAACATGGCCCGGGCGTTTGCGGGTTTTCCGCCTCCTTTGCCGCCAAGGGCAGGGGCGTGTGCCTTTACCAGAGCGCCGCAGTCCGGATCTCCGGCCTCAGTGTTTCCTTTTGAGAAGAGCAGTGTGGTGTTTTCGCTTTCTGATGTAAGAAGAATGAGATCGTGGGCGTCTTCGGGGATACTCTCCATTACGGAGTTTCCGAGATGCATAAGATCGTCAGTCTTCAGTTCATCGAATGAGCGGCTGAAGACGTGACCGTCTGCAGATCGTACTTCATCGATAATAGAAGCTGTATATGAATCGATCACTGACTGCCTTAGTTTATGAAGCTGGTCACGCATATTTTCGTTTTTCTTCTCCTGGGCGTCGATTTTTTTCAGAAGGTCGTCGGTGCCGGCGGAGTATTTGTTTCCCAGCTCTGTCAGGATATCGTGTTTCTTGTTGTAATCTTTCATGGCCCGGTTGCCGGCGTCGAAGTAGACGCGGAACATGCCTTTGTTTTTTCAACTTTATATATCTTCACAAGGCCCACCTGACCGGATGTGGCGGGGTGGGTACCGCAGCATGCAACGCAGTCGGAGGGATCGTTTTCATCGCCTACGCAGACGATGGATATGTCTTTTTCGATGGTAAGTTTTTTGCGGAGCGGGAGATTCTCAGCTTCGGCGCGGGTCGCGAAACGCCTGGTAGTGACAGGCAGGTTGGCCCAGATGGCCTCGTTGACCATGTCCTCCACGTGGAGCGCCATGTCAAAGGTAAGGGAATCATATGCCGGGTCGTCTTCCAGACTGATATCCACGGTCATATACTCTTCGCCCATGTGAAAACCCCGGTTCACGCCGCCGTAAGCTTTGTGGAACATTCCGGAAAGGATGTGCTCCCCGCAGTGGCGCTGCATGTTGTCGAACCGGTGGGGCCAGTCGATAGCGCAGTGAACAGTGCTGCCGGTTTCGGGAAGGGCGCCTTTCGCTTCATCGGCACCGCCTTCGCATGTTTCGGGAAGAGTCACCTTATGGAAAATGGTCTCGCCGATATCAAAAACATCAGTGACTTCAAGGCCTGCAATCGTTCCGATATCACAGCTCTGGCCGCCTCCCACAGGGAAAAACACGGTCTGATCCAGAACGATCAGGGCAGATTTTCCGTCTTTTTTCCACTTGAGTCCCGGGTGCCTTTCTGCATCCTGTTCTTCATATATGACATCAGCCACGATAGCTGAGCATTCTTTCATGTAAACATCCTGCTGGAATAATTTGATAGTATTCATGTTAAAAATCTCCTTGGCTGGTGATTGATAAAGTCTGCTTGTTGGGTGATTCGCGCGGTGGTAAACACCTGCGCAGAATGATTATATCACATTATCCGCCGGGCGGGAAAAGCCTTACGCCAAAGGTTGCAAGGTACGCTTCGTTTAAGGCGGAAAAAGCCTCCTTACAAAATGACAAAACCATGCGTATGTAGTATAATCGAAATTGCGGACGTTATTGGAATATATGGAAAAAACAATGAAAATACCGGAATTATTAAAAGAAGACAGGATCACTTTTTCGCTTGAGATCTTTCCGCCGAAAAAGGCCATAAACAAGAACAAACTTTACAACATCGTGCGGGAACTGGTACCCATCGGACCGGACTATATCAGCGTTACCCACGGCGCCGGCGGCAAGGAAAAGGATTCTTTTACATGTGAGATAGCATCGACCATAAAGAAGTGGTACAACATAGATACAATGGCTCATCTGACCTGCGTGAATACAGATAAAGCACAGATTGAAACGGCAATCGACGACCTGAAGGCAAGCGGTGTGAAGAACGTTCTCGCTCTTCGAGGCGATATCGATCCGGAAAAGGGCAACACCGGCGATTATGAGCACGCCAATGAGCTGGTCAGCATCATAAAAGAGAAGGGCGGGCTGAATATTCTGGGAGCATGCTACCCGGAAGGGCATTATGAGAGCCCGGATCTTGACACGGATATCGAAAACCTGAAATACAAGATAGATGCAGGTGTAGAAGGCCTGATCACGCAGCTGTTTTTCGACAACGACAGGATGTACAGATATCTGGACAAACTGGACAAGGCGGGCATCGACGTGCCCATAGACGCAGGTATCATGCCTATCACCAACATCAATCAGATAAAAAGGACAGTCGCTCTGAGCGGAGCCAGCCTGCCGCCTGAATTCACCAAGATGATAGGAAAGTACGAGCACGACCCTTACGGTCTGTTCGACGCGGGTATGGATTACGCGATAAAACAGATCAGAGAGCTGATAGATCACGGGATCGACGGCATCCATCTGTATATTATGAACTCGCCGGAAGTGGCTATATACGTGTATGATGGCATCAAGGATCTGTTGTAACGGGCGGCGATCGGAGGACAGGATTTGAACATTTTTGAAGAACTGGAAAAAAGAATACTGATACTGGACGGGGGCATGGGCACCATGATCCAGAAGAGCGGGGCGGACACGAGCGTGCTCCCCGAAGTTCTTTCTGTGACTGATCCGGAAACGATCATTTCGATCCACAGACAGTACGTGGAGGCAGGATCTGACATCATATATGCCAACACCTTTGGGGCCAACAGATATAAGCTGGAGGGCACCGGATATTCCGTGGAGGAAGTCGTTGACGCAGCGGTGAAAAACGCGAAGACTGCGGCCGGCGGAAAGGCTTTGACCGCAGTAAGCATGGGACCTCTGGGCAAAATGCTGGAGCCTCTTGGGAATCTTCCATTTGAAGAAGCATACGAGTGTTTCAAACAGATTGCGGTCCAGGGCGAAAAGTCCGGAGCGGACATTGCGGTCATCGAGACCATGACCGACCTTTATGAGATCAAGGCGGCGGTTCTCGCAGTGAAAGAAAATACAAAACTGCCGATTTTTGCGTCTATGACTTTCGAAGAGACCGGGCGTACTTTTACAGGGTGCGGCATAGCGAACATGGCCATGACTCTGAAAGGCCTGGGCGTAAGCGCCATGGGCATAAACTGCTCTCTGGGACCAGCTGAGATATTCCCGCTGGCGGAGGTTTTGTGCGATGAAACAGATCTGCCTGTTTTTATCAAACCAAACGCGGGGCTTCCTTCGCCCGAGACAGGTGAATACGATATCAAACCGGATGATTTCAGGGAAGCCATGAGCAAGTATCCGGCTCTCGGCGTCAATATGCTGGGAGGATGCTGCGGCACCACGCCGGAATACATAGCTAAGATAAAGGAGATGACGGAAGGATTCGCTCCCGTCTGGCGTGAAAAGGCGACTCGTCTCAGAAACCGCGTCTGCAGCGCCACCTGCGTTACTGAAATAGACCATACTGTCGTGATTGGTGAGCGACTGAATCCGACCGGCAAGAAAAAACTCAAGAAAGCTCTGGCGGAGAAGGATTTTGACCTTATCATGGAACTCGCCATAGATCAGGTGGAAGAAGGAGCGGAAATACTGGACGTCAACACCGGGACTCCGGAAGTGGATGAAAAGACGCTTCTTCCGGAAGTTATAAAAAAGATACAGAGCGTCACGGACGTGCCGCTTCAGATAGATACCTCAGATCCGGAAGCCATGGAGGCGGCGCTGAGAGTTTACAACGGCAAGCCGATAGTGAATTCAGTCAACGGTGAGCCGGCGAATCTGAAAAAGCTCCTGCCGATAATCAAACATTACGGGGCAGCTGTCATTGGTCTGACTCTTGATGAGAATGGTATACCCGGTACAGCAGCAGGAAGAGTTGAAATAGCAGAGAGGATATGCGACGCGGCATTTTCACATGGCATCGCGAAAGATGATATCTACATCGACTGCCTGACCCTGACGGCGTCTGCCGAGCAGGCGGGAGTTATGGAGACATTGAGTGCCGTGAGACAGGTCAAAGAGTACCTCGGACAGAAGACAGTCCTGGGCGTTTCCAATATCAGTTTCGGTCTTCCTAACAGACCGCTGATCAACAGGACTTTCCTTGCTCTTGCCCTGCAGGAAGGTCTTGACATGCCTATCATGAACCCGGCAGACGAGGGAATGATGGGCACCGTAAAGACTTTTGAGATGCTGGCTAACAGGGATGAGAACGCGGCTGCATACATCGACAGATACAAGGATTTTCAGGAGCAGACGGCTCCTGAAGCGATAGCAAAACCGGCTGGGAAAAGCGCGGATCCGTCCGCGGGTTCCGAAAAAGGAACGCTCATCTACGCACTGGAACGCGGCCTTGCGGCTGAGACTCAGCAGATCGTCAATAAGATGCTTGGGGAAACGGATGAGATGGACATAGTCAACGGGCATCTGGTTCCCGCTCTGGATCAGATAGGAAAGGAATTCGAGACCGGGGAGATATTCCTGCCGCAGATGATGCAGGCGGCCGACGCCGCCCAGGCAGGGTTCAAAGTAATAAAAGAAAGCCTTGATTCATCGGGCAGACAGAGCGTTTCCAAAGGGAAAGTGATAATCGCGACGGTCAAAGGCGATATACACGATATAGGAAAGAACATCGTGAAGACCATAATGGAAAATTTCGGTTACGAGATGATCGATCTGGGCAAAGACGTACCGCCGGAAGACGTGGTAAGCGCAGTGCTTAAAGAGGATGTCAGGCTGGTAGGGCTCAGCGCGCTCATGACGACGACTTTGAAGAGTATGGAAGATACCATCAAGGCGGTCAAAGATGCGAAGCCCGACTGCAAAGTCATGGTTGGAGGAGCCGTCCTCACCGAAGGGTACGCCAGAAAGATAGGGGCGGACTACTACTGCAAAGACGCTATGCAGTCAGTTGAAGCCGCCCGGGAGGTCCTTGGCTGAAAAGCCGCCCGCGAGGCCCT
>JAUMVF010000055.1:1665-11353 GCA_030530305.1 Bacillota bacterium | reverse complement strand
GCTGGGGACCGCAGCACCGCCCGGAAAACACAGGAGGAGAAAAAATGAGTTTAACACTGAAGAAAGCATTTGAAGTAAAACTGACAAACGTACAGGCAACAGTATGCGGACAGGATTATGACCACAACGGAAGAAGACAGCTGGTATACTGCCCGGAAGGCGAAATCACAGGTCCTGACTTCCACGGACACATCATGCCGGCAGGCATTGACCATCAGATCATCCGCTCAGACGGATCCTGCGAAGCAAGCATCGCTTACGGTTTCCAGCTTGACGACGGCAGAAGCATCTACATCACAGCTCAGGGCGTCCGCAGAGTTCCCGAAGACCTGGCTGAAAAAGTAAAGAACGGCGAGCCGGTAGACCCGAAGCAGTTCTACTTCGTAACCGTTCCTAAGTTTGAAGTATATGATGATTCACTGAGATGGCTCAGCGAGAAGATCTTTGTCTGCGATGGAACAAGACTTCCTGACAGCGTACTTCTCACATACTACTCAGTAGAGCAGACAAACGACCATCCGGCACTCGGCTAAAGATCGAATCAGAACGGAACACGAATCAAACACTATATGAATGCATTTAAAAACGGGGCCCATCCGGGCCCCGTTTTTTATTCAAAGCAACCACCCCCTGACCATCGCATCAATTGGATCAGACCAGCCACCCCCTGACCATCGTGCTAATCTGATCAAAGCAGCCACCCTTTGATCATCGCGTCGACCAATCTGACGTCAAGGCCGCCGTCTGCATTATCATATGTCAGGATAAGATTTTCCCATGGGACAATACCAAATTCATAATAAACAGACAGTTTCTCCTGGAATTTGTGCATATATTCAATATCTCCCATCATGCCTGCATGTTCCCAGTAAACGGTTTTGCCGGTCCTTTTGCTGATTACCTCAAAATCAGGGCGGAACGTCTGGCCGGCAAGGCTGATTACAGGCTCATATATCAAATCAAGTCCGAAATGCTCTAATCTTCCCGCTATGACCAGTTCAGATTTTGATCTGACCCGCAGCCCCATGGGCGTCATGTGCTTCAGGTCCTCTTCGAGAAACGCAAACTGATATTTCTGAGTATTGCCACCACCCTGTATCAGAGGCGTGAACATATCAGGACGCAGAGTCGCATAAGCGCCTTTCATCTGAGAGATCAAATCCCGCTCATCCACAGGTTCATAACTATCGATTGCCACTTCTAAACAGGAAATGTTCTTGCTGACAATTTCACATTGCTTCTGAAGGAGTTCTTTCCTAGCCAATGCATGAATCAATGGCTGATCATTAGTTATTCCAACCCTTTTGCTCTTTGTTCTAAAACCTTTTGGAGTAAGGTAATGATAATAATAGTCTTTATTATTCCGGTTAATATAAATCAGATGCCCACTTGGTAACGTCTGCAGTTCTTCAAGATATCTGGACAACTGGCGTTCATTATCGAGGAGCACTTCTTTCAACATTTTTTCATATAACATATTCTTTGCTCCGTAAAAAAAATAAAAATATGCAAATCAAGATTATTTTTTGTTGTTTTACATATTTTTTTGTGGCGAATAGTCATACCGAACAAGAAAAGGAGACATAAATCGGGGGCTATTACCATTATTTACCATATTTTATAGGCCAATAATTGCAAAATCCATACTTTTTCGTGAAAATATTCTGATTGTCCTGAAATTCGGCAATAATAGTATGTTTTTGAAGCTTCTTTTTTGGCTTTTTGCATATTTTCTATTTTTTTACGGAGAAAACTACGGCAATTGTTCCCGAAAGGCATGTCTAAGGCTCGAACCGCACAGGATGAAAGAACTGTGCACTTTATTATCTGCTGTGGTAAGATTGAAGCAGGAACAGAGCCGACCATACGGAGGTCCGAAAGTGGTGAACAGATATGAAACAGTACATAGTTGACGCATTCACGGATGAGCCGTTTTCCGGTAATCCGGCAGCAGTATGCGTGATGGATAAATGGATGACGGACGAGGATATGATGAAGCTGGTCAGGGAGAACAACCTTTCAGAGACGGCATTCATCGTTAAAGAAGCGGAAGGATATCGCCTCCGCTGGTTCACACCGGGGACCGAAGTGGATCTGTGCGGCCACGCGACTCTTGCATCGGCGTATGTGATTCTGGAACATTATGAAAAAACAGACCGAGTGGAGTTCATAACAAGAAGCGGCAGACTTACGGTAACGCGGCGTGACGGACTGTATGAGATGGACTTCCCGGTATATGACTATGAAGAGATCCCGGTGACTGACGATATGGAGAAAGCATATGGGCAGAGACCGGTGAAGGCATTACTTGGAACTGATCTTGTGTGCGTTTTTGAGAGTGAAGAACAGGTACGGGAAATGACGCCAGATCAAACGCTTCTGGCAAAGCTTGACGGGCGTATTCAGAATGCTACGGCGAGAGGATCGGAGGCGGATTGTGTTTCCAGGAGTTTTGCGCCCAAGCTGGCAATTGCCGAAGATTCGGTCTGCGGGTCGGCGCACTGTCAGATAGCGAATTTCTGGTCTGCGGAACTTGGGAAAAAGAAGATCCATGCGTATCAGGCGTCAGAGCGGGGCGGACATCTTTTCTGCGAGATCGGGGAAGAAGGCCGCATGACTATCAGCGGAAAAGCCTGCCTTGTGGCAGTGTCCGAGGTAGTCGCGTTCGACTGACGGATGAAAAACTGACGTGCGAAAAAGCTGACGCATGGGAATAAAATAGAGATAAAGCAGGGTTGTTTATACAGGGAGGCGGTAACATGTCGATCTTAGCAGCATATATGGTCCCGCATCCTCCGATGATAGTTCCGGAGGTAGGATGCGGCAGCGAAAAGCAGGTTGAGGCTACCTGCAGGGCGTATGAAAAGGTCGCGGAGGAAATCGCGGAGATCGCTCCGGAGACTATAATAATTTCAAGTCCCCATTCGGTGATGTATCTGGATTATTTCCATATTTCGCCGGGGGAAGGAGCGAAGGGATCCTTTGCCCAGTTCAGGGCGCCACAGGTAAGCTTCGATGAAAAGTATGATACAGAGCTGGTCGATGAGATCAGCAGGCTCGCGGGTCAAAGCGGGATCCCGGCGGGAACTCTCGGAGAGCGGGAAAAAGATCTGGACCACGGGACCATGGTGCCGCTGTATTTCATCAAACAGAAATATACGGATTTCAAACTGGTCAGGTTAGGCCTGTCAGGTATGCCGCTGACTGAACATTACGCACTGGGGCAGGCTATAGAAAAAGCAGTTGATACCCTGGGCAGGAAAGCAGTATATGTGGGAAGCGGCGACCTTTCACACAAGCTGCAGAAGCACGGACCGTACGGTTTTGCGCCGGAAGGGCCTGTGTATGATGAAAAGACAATGGATGTGTGCTCCCGCGGAGCTTTTGGCGAGCTTTTCGATTTCGGGGAAACTCTTTGCGAAAAAGCCGCCGAGTGCGGACACAGATCATTTGTCATAATGGCCGGGACCATGGACGGCAGAAAAGTCGAAGCAAAGCAGCTTTCCCATGAGGACGTGACCGGAGTAGGATACGGTATATGCACGTTCCATCCCGGTGAAAAGGATGAAAGCAGGCATTTTCTCGATGAGCATCTGAAAAAAGAAGAAGATAAAGTCGCGGCCCAGAAAGAGAATTCAGACGGATATGTGAAACTTGCCAGAGCTTCTCTGGAAAGCTACATATTAGATGGACGGAGGCTGAAGATACCTGAGGATCTACCCGCTGAAATGACAGAAAAACAGGCGGGAGCGTTTGTTTCGATACATAAAGACGGAACACTGAGAGGATGTATCGGGACTATTCTGCCTACGCAGGATTCGGTTGCGGAAGAGATAATAGAAAATGCCATCAGCGCATCGACGAAAGACCCCAGGTTCGATCCCATCAGGCCTGACGAGCTGAAATTTCTGGAGATAAACGTAGACGTGCTTGGCGAACCGGAAGAGATAGATTCCAGAGACAAACTGGACGTGAAAAGATACGGCGTCATAGTGACCAGCGCAGGGCGGCGGGGGCTGCTCCTGCCGGATCTGGACGGGGTGGATACTGTAGACCAGCAGATATCCATAGCAAAAAGAAAAGCCGGTATCGGGGAAGATGAGCCGGTGAATCTTCAGCGGTTCGAAGTCATAAGACATAAGTAGGTGAGGAAAGTGGCTGTATGCGATGTGTGCTTCAGGCACTGCGATATAAGTGAAAAAGGAACGGGTTTCTGCGGCGCAAGGGTTTGCAGGGACGGGAAAGTCACGGCCGGGAACTACGGAAGGATCACGGCGCTGGCCCTTGACCCCATCGAAAAAAAGCCCCTGAACAGGTTTTACCCCGGAAGCAATATCCTTTCTGTGGGCAGCTACGGCTGCAATCTGAGATGCCCCTTCTGCCAGAACCATGAGATATCCTGGTCGGAGCAGGCGATGAGTCTTGCAGAAAGGTCATCATCAATGACTCCGGAGGAACTGGCTGACGCAGCGGATTCACTCAAATCGAGGGGCAATATCGGCGTTGCTTTTACATACAATGAGCCTTTGATAGGATATGAATTTGTCAGAGACGCGGCCCGCCTGGTGAAGGAAAAAGGCATGAAGAATGTGATCGTCACTAACGGAACAGCGGAGCTCCATGTGCTGGATGAGCTGCTTCCGTATATCGATGCCATGAATATAGACCTGAAGGGATTTACTGACAGGTATTATGAAGATGTCCTTTCCGGAAGCAGGAAAATGGTGATGGACTTCATTAAGAAAGCCGCCTGCCACTGCCACGTGGAACTGACCTGCCTGATAGTTCCGGGTGAAAACGATCCGGAAGACGAAATGCGGGAGATGACACATTGGATCGCAGGACTTGACGGCGGCGCCGGAGCGGGTGCTGCCGGGGATTCAGGCGATTCCGGAAAGAATGGTGGCCGGGAGATACCTCTCCACATTTCGCGATTCTTCCCGAGATTTCATATGACGGACAGACCGGCCACAGACGTGGAAACGATATATCATCTGGTGGATGTCGCAAGGGAAGAACTGAAGTATGTCTATACCGGCAACTGCTGAAACAGTAACGTACAGCGCAGGCAATTAGTGAAACGGGAATCAGGGGGTAAGAAAGACTGCCAAAACAGCAATAAAAGCATAAAAAAACAAGACCGCTTCCTGCGGCCTTGTTTTTGTTTGTTGTCTTGTTTGTTTTTTTACTGCTTTACATGCAGCATATCCGCTCTGCCTTATTTGCTGCCGAATGACTTCTTTGCTTTGCTCAGAAGTGACAGGTACATGATGTAGGCAACAATGTACAGAACTGCTGCAACAACGCCGATTACAGCGAAGGTTATCGCAGCGCCGTTTCCTGCATTACCGCCAACGAAAGCCCCAACAATGCTCAAGACGAGAGCTATTACCATTATTATTGTGATAACAGTAAGCAGGGTTTTTCCTTTTTTCTGAAGTTTTTCATCATTGAGATTTGCCGCCAGCGCCACTATACCGTTAATAACGAATATGACGATAAGCACGTTGATCACGTTAGACACCGTTTCAAGGATACTGCCTGAACCCGAGTTGTTGCCGCTAACTGCTGCATTGATGATAGCGAGTACCAGACCAACGATAGTGAGGATGAACGCAGTTTTGAAGTTCCCGTTATCCTTCGCTGCCTGGGAAAGACCCACCAGGTTGATTATAAAAGCGATGACGCTGAGGATTCCCATAACTATGGTCACACCGCCTAATGCAACAAGTGAGCCTGTGGCTACTGCCTCAGAGCTTGTTTCCTGGATGCCCACAGCACCTACGCATGCTGCGACAAAAGTGAGTATCGCTACGATAAGCATCAGTATCTGGGCAAGATAAACTTTCTTGATGCCTTTGAATGCATTTGGATAAGTCATAAATAATACCACCTTTCTCTAAATATGACTGTACATAAAATTACAGGATAAATATAACGCATCTGCCTAATCAAGTCAAATGCAGCGCTTTACAACTTCAGCATAAAAAAGTAGAATGAAGAAGAGGCGTTCCGGCCTCGCATTACAGAGGTATTTTGACCTCGCGTTACAAATGAAAAACAATTCGGAGGAAGTAAGAAATGCAGCAGACAGCGCCGCAGAAACTGAAAGCAGGCACGCTTTTCAGTTACGGCATAGGTGCCGTGGGAGAAGGTATCGGATATAATGTATTCTTCTCGTTTTTCTCGTTTTTCCTGACTACACAGGCAGGTATACAGCCGGCAATCGCCGGAGCCATATCGGCCATCGCTGTACTTTGGGACGCGATCACAGACCCGTTCATCGGCAACTGGTCCGATAAGACTAAAAACCCGAAGGGACGCCGCCGTCCGTTCATAATGAGCGGCGCCATATTTTTCGGCATCGCCATCGCGCTGCTGTTTGTCAACGCGGACCTGCCGGGAGGACTTAAAGTCGCCTATTACATAGTAGTCAATATGTTCTACTGGCTGGCGCTGACCACATGTGTCATACCGCATATTTCCCTCGGTTCGGAGCTGTCGGAAGACTTTGATGAACGCACCAAACTCAGGACGTTTGCCGTATCGCTTATGGGAGTGGGAACTCTCATTGCGGTAGGTACGCCGCTACTGCTGGTAAAGGCTTTCACAGATATGACTGGGTCATCCAACGCAGGATGGGCGCTTTCAGGCGTTGTTTACGGCGTGCTGACTATGTTCGTATATGAACTGTGCTGCAGACTGCTGAAGGGTAAGGAACCTGAAAACCCGAATCTCGCGAAAAACACAGAGGCGGATGCGGAAGAGAACGGAAAAGTGGATGAGAATACAGTCGCAGTGAAGGAAAAAGGCGGAATAGGTTCTTTCTTCGGGAATGCCCGCCGAGCCTTCGGCAATAAATCATTGCGACGCCTGATCTGGATAACTTTCTTTGTAAATATAACGGTCACCCTTGCTTCAGGGCTGGCGGTTTATCTTCTGACTTTCACATACGGATTCAACGAAGCGGAAACTTCGATAGTATATACGCTGCAGGGCGTGCTTGTAATAGCTGCCGTGGCAGGCGTCGGCCTTCTGGCGGGCAAGCTGGGCAAAAAGCCTGTTATGATAACGGGGCTGATAATATATGCCGTCAGCTATCTGCTGATCATACTCCTGCCCATATCATGGCCGACCATCATAATCCACGTCATTTTCTTCGCTATTGGAAACTCGGGATACTGGACCATGATCTACGCCATGTCCTATGACACGGCTATCGTAGAGCAGATCAGGAGCGGGGAAAAACCGGACGGGCTTTACACTTCCCTGATCGGTCTTTTCATGAAACTCGGAAACGCAGTAGGATCGCTGGTGGTAGGCGTCGGTCTCCAGCTGGTGGGATTTGTTGAAAGTTCCCAGACACAGACCGAGGCGGCCGTTTCCGGCATAAGATGGCTGTACGGCATTTCGCCTGCGTTGTTCCTGGCGGTGGCGCTGATATTCGCGGTGATATATCCTCTTACAAAGGCAAGGTTCAAGCAGCTTTCTGAGGCAAACGCAAGGAAGGAAGCCGGCGAGCCGGTGGATCCTGAACTGCTCAAAGGACTTTACGCGAGAGGAAGAACTTTGTTATACGCGGGAGAAAGATATGAAAGATAAACTTATCTACGGCAACATATATACGATGGATGAAGCCGGACCCAGGGTCGAGGCCATGGGCGTAAGCGGCGGCAAGGTAGTTTTTACCGGGACCAGAGAAGAGGCGGCCGGATTTGACGGGGCCGAGGTCCTGGATTTTGGCGATAAAACCATACTGCCGGGATTCATAGATACACACGTGCACGTGATCCCCTCGGGCATATTCATGAACGGCGCCGATCTTTCGGGCGCAAAAAATCTTACCGACGTGCTCATCACAATCGAGGAGCATTCTCAGACAAAAGGGAAAAAAGACTGGGTGCTGGCCGCGTTTTTCCAGGACAAACTTATTGAGGAAAAGCGCTTTCCCACGAGAAAGGAACTGGACGGCATATCGGAGACACAGCCGGTCCTCGTATGTCATAACGATCTGCATCCGATAGCGTTGAATTCAAAAGCTCTTGAGATGCTCAAAGTGGATCCGTCAAAGGATGGCGTCGGCACAGATAAAAACGGCGAGCGGCCGGGTATCATCGAAGATCCCGCCTGCATGGACATGCTGGCGGATATTCTGGGCAAACTCGGGATAGCAAATATTCTGGACGGCATCATCAGGGTGGATGAGTATGCTGTCAGCCACGGTGTTACCACTGTATTTGGGAAAGATGTTCTGGATGTTCTGTTCCTGACAGACCTTGCCCGGGATCTTCTGAAGGCTGAGTTCGTACCCATGTGGTACAGCGACGGATGCCGGGACATAGAGAGCATACAGAAAATAACAAAGAACAGGAGCAAACGGCTGCGGAAAGCGTGCGTCTGCGCTTTTGCGGACGGCGCTTTTGACGGGCATTCAGCCGCTATGGCAGAGCCTTATACCGACAGGCCGGACACCTGCGGGATATTCAACTATACCGATGATGAGATGTACGATTTTACCATGGCGGCCCACAAAGAAGGGCTTCAGGTATCATTTCACGCAATAGGAGACGCAGCCATAGATCAGGTGCTGCGGGTATATGAGCGGGTGCTTACAGACTGCCCCCGGGAGGACCACAGGCTCAGGATCGAGCATTTCGAAGAGCCTACAAAGGAAGCCATAGCAAAAGCGGCAGAACTGGGAGTGGCGATGGGTATGCAGCCCCTTCTCATAGAAGTCTGCGAAGGGATGGATTTCTCCGGATATGAGGGATTCATCGGCGACCGTGTAAAACGCTGTAGTCCGTACCGTTCGGTGCTGGACGCGGGGATACTTGTAGGCGGAGGCACAGACTATACCGTGACGCCTATGGAAGTGCTGCGGGGAGCCATGGTATGCATGACGCATCCTGTGCCGGAAGAGCGGATAACTCTCGACGAGTGTCTGGCTATGAACACTTCACAGGCGGCAAAACTGGGATTCCTTGAGGACAGGAAAGGGCGGCTTGCCATGGGCATGGACGCTGATTTCATCGTGCTGGACAGAGATCCCCATGAAGCGGCGAACGAAGCCGTTGAGAGTCTGGCGGACATAAAAGTGCTGAAGACTTTCCGTCTGGGGAAACAGGTATATGACAGGGATACGTACAGACCGGTCCGCAAAAGAACTCTCCCGGGAGCGCTGCTTGCCATAGGCGCAGGAAAAATAGCGAAACTTTTTAAGGGAAAAGTGTGATAATATCGATATAGCTGATGAATGGAGGACATGCAGATGACGGACTTTGAAAAGAAAGCAGTCATGGATCCTTCTGATTTCGTGATCCTGGCCGAACAGGTGCCGGGAATAGTGCAGGAGATCCGCTATTATTCGACATATAATTTTATAGGCGACCGCATCGACGGGTATGAAGAACCATGCGCGCTTCTTACGAAGGAGGCCGCGCGGGCATTGAAGTCTGTAAGCAACGAAGTGAACGTGCAGGGCTACAGACTCAAGGTGTTTGACGCTTACCGACCGGCGCGTGCGGTAAAGCATTTTGTACTCTGGGGAATAGAGGACCTGGATCTGAAAATGAAGCCGTTCTTTTATCCCGAACTGGAAAAGCAGGAGCTTTTCGTGCAGGGGTATGTAGCCAGTCAGTCCAGTCACAGCCGGGGCAGCGCGGTGGACCTGACGCTGCTGGACATGCAG
>JAUMVF010000055.1:0-1655 GCA_030530305.1 Bacillota bacterium | reverse complement strand
TGATATGGCGACAGGTAAAGAACTGGACATGGGGAGCCCCTTTGACTTTTTCAGTGAGGAATCACATCCTGACTACAAGGGCGTGACAGACGAACAGTATGCCAACAGGATGCTCCTTCAGAGCGTTATGGTGAGAAACGGATTTGAGCCTATCGACTGTGAATGGTGGCATTTTACATTGAAAAACGAACCCTTCCCGGATACTTATTTTGACTTTCCGGTATCGTCATCGTATCTAAGGCGGTGACGGTGGTATGGTCTGCGTACCTGCGGCGGTGACAGGCTTTCCGCAGGATCTGAAATGAATAAAACATATAAAAAAGACTCCGAGGGGAGTCTTTTTAAGTTATCTCAGGTTATGTGATCCCGGGCGCATTGTTAATCGTTGTCTTTGTCGAACAGGGCCCTGAAGAGCCAGCCTTTTGAGTCACGTTCCTCGTTGATAAATATTTTACGGATACATTCTTTGAGCAGCGCTTTGCGGTCCGGGTCCAGACTGCGGATTTTTTTATTAATAGCTGTAAAATTCTTCAGCTTGTTTCCGCTCAGATCGCCGAGCGTTCTCGCGTCGGCGGCCATAAGGACTTCGAACAGGATATCCACGAAGCCTTCCCGTTCTTCCAGAGACATGGAGCGTATCCACGCGTTGGCATTGTTATCCAGATGTGCTCCGGAGATGGTCCTTTTGTCGGCGCGGACCAGTTTTGCCCCGGATACTGTCCACGAGAAGGGAGCATGCTGGAGTATGCTCGTACCGGTGCTGCTGATGGTTTCATATTCATCGTGCTCCATGAGCACGCCTACCAGAGAGGATTCCGGTATGAAAGAATGCACTTTTTCCTGGATATCCCGGTAATCGCCGCTCTGCAGAAAATCAGTGGAAAAACCGGGACCGTCATTGTTGAAGACGCCGGCAAGCCTTTCTTTATCCTGCGATGGGATGTGCGCCGCCGCCCAAATGGCGAGATTGCCGCCTTTGGAATGTCCCGCGATATAAAACCGGCCGGAGTATTTTTCGAACATTTTCCGCGTATACGCGGCTGCCTCGATCTGGGCAGGGACTTCTTCGGAGAAACTCAGGGCCATATCTTCCTTCCAGCCTATCAGGTTGTTGTCTGTACCGCGCACAGCGATAAAGCGCGTATCACCGGGAAGATGAAAAGTCACAGCGGAAAACTGGAGTTCACGTTCAAGATTCACCATGTTTACAAAATCGGTTATTTCCAGATGCCCGTATCTCTCCGAATCCGCGGCCAGGGAAATGAATTCATAAGCCTTGTCCATGATCATGTCCGGACCTTCGGGTCTTTCTTTTTCCGGTATATCGCTGAGAATCTTCGCTGCTTCCTTCAGCGTGATTATTTCGCCTGTTGCTTTGTCCGGGTAATCCAGATACGCAAGGATAGTGAAGATCAGAGCGTCGACTTCATTGACGCCGTCAAATGTGAAGGGGATATCCCCACGCCATATAAGGTAATCGAACACATTCGTCTTTACCTTGCTGCTTTTTTTCTCAGCCATATCGCCACCTCTTTCCACTCATAATAATATCACAAGTTTGGATGCGGTTTCCTTGCTTTTCATATAAAGGATAATATATAATTATACAAAGGGAAGTGAACGGCGTGATACGTAAAGGCGATCTTAACGATCTT
>JAUMVF010000054.1 GCA_030530305.1 Bacillota bacterium | reverse complement strand
TCTTCATTTCCTGGCTGATAAATATGTCAACGGCAACAAAGGCGTCAAGCCTGATTTTGACGTTCCAGTAGCGCCAAAATTCAAGTCTGAAGAGATTTCCGGCCTGAAAGGCACCAAGCAGCTGCTCGACGAAAAAGGGCCCTCAGAAACAGCGAAATGGATCATGGATCAGGAAAAGCTCCTGATAACAGATACCACGATGAGAGACGCCCAGCAGTCCCTTATGGCTACGAGAGTAAGGTCAAGAGATCTGGAGAAAATCGCTCCTGCAGTAGCTGTATATGGCAAAGATCTGTTCTCACTTGAGATGTGGGGCGGGGCTACTTTCGATACCGCGTACAGATTCCTAAAGGAAGACCCGTGGGAAAGACTTGCTACTCTCAGGGAAAAAGTTCCCAACATCCTTTTCCAGATGCTGATCAGAGGAGCTAACGCAGTAGGATACAGAAACTATCCGGATAATGTCATCAGACGGTTCGTTAAGGAATCCGCTGCTTCAGGAATAGATGTTTTCCGTATTTTCGACTCACTCAACTGGATCGAAGGCATGGAGATCGCGCTGGACGAAGTGCTCAACCAGGGCAAACTGGCAGAAGCATGCCTGTGCTACACAGGAGACATTCTGGACGAATCCAAAGAGAAGTACAATCTGAGTTACTACGTGAAGATGGCCAAGGAGCTTGAAAAACGCGGAACTCACATTCTCGGTATCAAGGATATGTCCGGACTGCTCAAGCCGATGGCTGCAAGGAAACTGATAACCGCTCTGAAAGAAGAGATATCTATACCTGTACATCTGCATACTCACGATACCAGCGGAAACGGCGTAGCAACCATACTGATGGCCGCAAGCGCCGGCGTGGATATAGTAGACGCTGCATTTTCAAGTATGTCGGGTCTTACTTCCCAGCCTAACCTGAACTCGGTGGTAGCGGCAGTAGAACATACCGACAGAGACAGCGGCATCGATCTTGACGGACTTCAGAAAATATCAAATTACTGGAACGCAGTAAGACCTGTATACAGCCAGTTCGAATCGGACTTCATGGCAAGCACCGCAGAGATTTACAAATACGAGATCCCCGGCGGACAGTATTCCAACCTGAAATCACAGGTAGAGAGCTTCGGTCTTGCCCATAAGCTGGAAGACGTAAAAGAGATGTACAGACAGGTCAACCTGATGCTCGGCGATATAGTCAAGGTAACACCGTCATCAAAGGCAGTGGGGGACACGGCTATATTCATGGTACAGAACGACCTGACGCCGGAGAACATCTATGAAAAAGCCAAAGACATAGACTTCCCTGATTCCATCGTTTCATTCTTTGAAGGTATGATGGGACAGCCGGAGGGCGGATTCCCCGAAAAACTGCAGAAACTTGTCCTCAAAGACAAAGAGCCAATCACATGCAGACCGGGAGAACTTCTGCCGCCTGAAGACTTTGACGCTGTTAAAGAACATCTTGTCAATGACCTTGAAGTTGAAGGAACGGAAAAAGAACTCCTCAGCTACACCATGTATCCGAAGGTATATGAAGATTATGTCGAAGCATTCAAAAAAGGCGATACGTTCAGACGCATGGGCTCCGATATTTTCTTCCATGGCCTGAAACTGGATGAAACATGTGAAATAGAGATCGCGGAAGGTACGACTCTCGTCATCAAACTTGTCGACGTGCGCGACACAGATGAGGAAGGCATGGCCACAGTCATATTCGAAGTTAACGGAACCCGTGTCGCGACGTCTGTCAAAGACGCGGAATTCAATACATCAGGCGGAGGCGGAAGCGTTATTACTTACGCCGACGAGAATGACCCGCACGAGATCGGCGCCAATATCCCTGGCAACATACTGAAGATACTCGTTGCGGAAGGGGACGAAGTAGAAGAGAAACAGCCTGTAGCTGTTATCGAAGCCATGAAGATGGAAACGAATATACTCTCCCCGAACAAAGGAAAGGTAGAGCGTATCTACGTCAAGGAGGGCCAGGCTGTTAAGGCAGGAGAACTGGTAGTCAAGCTGGCTGACTGATGAACAACGGCTTCGTTATCTGAACAACAAAAACATGCCCGGAGGGGCTCTGAATGTTATCACAACAACATTTGGAGTCCTTCTTTTATTGTATATTTTTACCGTATGTATACCGGAAAAAACCATTAACCGACAGGGACAGAAAATTGCTTCTGAAAAAAGATATAAATATTGAAAAATCAAATAATACAAAGGCTTTCAGCGTACGGATCATAACAGTGTTCTTTATGCTGATTTTCCTGTTTTCTGCTTTCACATGTGTCCAGCCGGTCCACGCTTATGACGAAGTAAACGATATATCGGTCACAGTAGGGTACTGGGCAGGCAAAGATTACACAAAAAAGAAAGTATCATTATCCGAACTTGCATCTGCCTGCGGGACCCACAGACAGATATATACATGGATCAATTCAGGAAGCGCTCCGGGAACCACAGAAGCTGAAGGCATATATATTTCCGACATCATGAACTACTCAGGCGTAGACATGAATTCGGTATATTACTACAACTTCTATACTGTTGACGCCGGTTCATACGGTCACGCCAATGAGCAGTGGACTCAGGACCAGCTTTTCGGAACAAGATACAGCTGTGTCAATTCGTTCCGTAAAGCCCTCAAAGATTACAACAAAGACACAACAGACTATATCGAAAATCCCGAACGTCATTACACAATTGAAGATATATTTGATTTCTCGGAAAACAGATATACATCCGACGCATGGAACAACAGGGTGGAAGTGCAGCCAATGCTTGCTCTCCGTACTAAATCAAGCAAATGGAGCGGTTATGCTCCCGCTTCGAATCTTGATTATTCAGGTATGACATCAGGCGGAAAACCAATACTCGTCTTCGGACAGGCTGTCCGGAATGAGATGACAAGGCATCTGCAGGCGCAGATGGTCAGCAAGATACATATCTGGTTTGAAGGTTCTCCTTCCATCACTCTCGAAGCTCAGGATCTCAAAGGGAAAGTAGGTTCAAAGAAAAAAGTAAAAGTAAAAGTAAATACTCCCGATGAGTTTTTAACGAAGAAAGTAGCCGAAGAAGTAGTTCTGAGCAGCAGCAACACCAAAGCAGCTACGGTATCAAAAGACGGAACCGTAACGATCAAGGGGGAAGGATCAGCAGATATAACAGCCACCTATGACGGCAAAGTATACGGAACTGTTACCGCAACCGGCGAGAAAGGTGAGTCGGATGATCCGGGGGAAGACGATCAGGATGATAAACCTGATGATGATCAGGAGCAGGATGACGATGATGATAACGGCAACGGCAGCGGGACAGGCACCAGCGACGGTGACGGCGACGGAAGCAGCACCGGAGCAAATACGGGAGACGGCAATTCTACCGGCAAAGCAAATACACACATAGGGCCGACAGGAAGCAACAACTCGATACTTAAGAGTGCAGGCGGAGCCGCTTCAGGAAGCGGGGACAATAACGAAAAATTCTATGAAATATCCACATCGGATAAGGAACTGAAAGAGAGCCTTAAAGGATCACGTTTCTTCATGTGGATCATCATAATCGCCGCAGGCGCCGTGCTTGCGGGGATAATAGGTCAGTCGGTATATTACCGTGATCAGACCAACTGGGTAAAACGCGCGAAAAGGACATATGAACAGTTATGAATCAAGCATCTGAATTAAGCAGAATACTAAGATCGATATGCGCAAGTTTTGAGAAGCCTGTAATAGTGATACTCCTCATCATACTTGCCTGTACACTTGTGCTTCTGGGCACTCTTATCGCGGAGATCATTACCGAAAGAAGGCATCTAAGAGTGTGGGTGCCCAAGCTTATCGATGAGATAAAAAAACAGGACGTACCGCCGGCTCTGTGTATAAAACGCAGCGGTCTTCTCAAACGTCAGAAGATAGCGCTCATAGAAGTTACAGACCATAAAGATGTTACAGACGCCATGCGGGAATCACTTGCCATAAGGCTTGTAGATGAAGCCAAGGGAAGATGTGAAACTATCGTGAAGCTGTCTGATCTTATCATACGTATAGGACCTGTATTCGGACTTCTGGGTACACTTATACCTTTGGGACCCGGAATAATAGCTTTAGGGCAGGGCGATACTCTGACATTGTCACAATCGCTTCTTACAGCCTTTGATACGACCATAGTCGGCCTTGTCTGCGCTGCTATAGCAACCGTTATTTCAATTGTGAGAAAGAGATGGTACTCCAACGATATTTCTGTTCTTGAGACTTTGATGGAATGCGTACTTGAAGTGGAGAAAAAAGATGCGTAGAAGATTTGACAGAGCCCGCAGAAGCATTTTTTCAGAAGAAGACGCCAACCCTATGTCAGGCGTATCCAATCTGGCTGACGTAATGCTCGTTCTCGCCGTTGGAATCATGCTTGCGCTCATAATGAACTGGCATATAAGCGTCAACGGAGGCTCCGTTACGCAGATGGACCAGGCATCCATGAAAGAAGTGGATCAGTCGCAGTTTTCAACCAGCGCAGGAAACAGTGAAAACGATTCCAACCCGCAGGAAAAAGGCACTGTCTATGTAGATAAAACAAATGGAAAAATGTATCTGGTAGAGCAAAATGGCAAGTAAAGAGACCAAAGACTTTTATGGCCGCATGCAATTGAAAAACGGGCCGGAAATAGCGGCAGGTGAAAAGAAGCCTCCGTCTATAAGGAAGCAGCGGCTTGCGCGGGCCTACGAACTTCTGGTTCTCAAATCCGATGAGGATTATTTACGCGAGGCCGGAGATGCCGAAGCTGAAAAGAAAAAAAACGCAGTTCCGGTTTCAGCTCCTGTGCACACGGAAAAAGCTACTGAAGCTGTTAAAACTGTTGGAACTGAGAGCCCGACCAACGATTTTACACCTGATGATAAAACAACAGAGGGAAGTAGACTTGAAGAAAAGGATGATGAAGCACATAAGATCCTCGGTATGCTTTCCGAACAGGAATGGCGGAATAAGCGCAGACGCAGAAAATGGCTTACAGTCGGAATAATCGCGGCGCTCATTCTGGTATTCGCAGGCAGGTTCCTTCTCGGTCCCGCCGTGCTGCTGGCAGATATCTCAACCTATGAAGACGTAAAAATAACGGTTGAGGGGATAGAAAAGAAGCCATTTACCATCACCCCGGGCGAACTTGCCGGTATGAAGAAAACATCAGTAAAAGTCGATGTTTTCCAGGGAGAACTTGCCGAAGGTGAGGAGCCGGAACTTGGAAAAGCGGTAGGCCCTACACTTGATACATTTCTTAAGAAGTACGGCAAAACCAGAGATGATTTCAAATCGATGAGAGCGTATGCGGAAAATGAAGAGTCTAAAGCATACGTAAAGACGATGAAAGATAAAACTCTTGTACTGTCTGTTGCCAATGGCAGAAAACCTCTGGGAGAAAAAGAGGCGCCTCTGCGCATAGCTGTGGAAGGTGAAAGTACTGATGAGTGGTACGGATGGGTAAGAAAGATCGTTTTTGTTAAATAGCGCGTACCGGATATAAAGCGCAAATGTGGAGTATCTATTATGAAAAGATTACTGAAAACAATAATCGTGGCAGTCATGTCCATTACGGTCACCTGCAGTATGATCCCTGTTACGGGAACGGCTTTTGCAGATGACAGCGGCAACGGGCAAACCACAGTCAATGTAACAGTAAACGGGACACATGATGATCCTGCGGCAGGTGAACTGCCTATATCTGTTGATAAGCCTGATGCGTCAGCCGGTAAAGAAGTAAACATTTCGGCAGATACGGTCGCGTCGGTCAACGGCGAATCATATTATCTTGCCCAGATAAGACTGAGATACGAAAAGACAAACGGCAAGATATCATATGCGGTACTGAAGAGTTACCGACAGTTCAGCGGTGATTCAGTGACGGCATCTTTTGATATGCCGGGCGATGCCCAAAGCGGTACAGTCGATGTGATCGGAGATTATATCTCAGCAGTCTGGGATGGAACAGTCGACCTTACATGGTATGACCCTAAAGACAGCGCTTATGAGATCAGGTATGCTGCCCAGTGGGCCGGAGCCGCTGCATTATGTAACGGAATTTTCAACGACATACCTACGAGAGAGTATACAACAAAAGATTCTTCAGGGAATACAGTAAATGCTCAGATCCCGGATATAAAAGATGCTGAAGGTAACAAAATCGGCCTTTTGACCAAAGCTGAATGTACTGACAGCGATGACAAATTTAACGGGAACTACCTGGAAGGAACTGTATCATCAAATGACGGCAGCAGTTATCAGGTGTTCAGTGATAACGACGGTGACGGCAGAGATACAGCTGTAGTAGGAGATATAGGCCGTCTTAAGATACGTACCAGTACTTTTTCCAACTCAGGCGGAAATAATGTTTACACAACTGACAGTTTCTGGTTCGGTGATGAAGCTTATACAGGAAAAACAGTTGATATAGTACAGGATCTGGATATGGGCGGCGTATTGAAAAACGGCGCAAGAAAGACAGATCCCGGTAATCTGCCTGATGATCCGAACTGGACAGGGCCGAATTACATGCCTGTCGGCGGCGGATACACAATGGACGTTAATAACGGCTTTACCAAGATCGGCAGCGGATTCAACGGTAAACTTAACGGACATGGCCATATAGTGAATAATATATGCATGATGCGTCATGTCACAAATGGATTCGGCAACTCACAGCATACAGGTTTCATCGGACTTCTAGGTTCAAGCAGGGTAGAGCTCACTCCCAGGGATTATCCTGTTGTTGAGAACATCGCTGTGGACGGGTTCATATACGGCAACAGAATGGTCGGCGGCATCGTTGGGGAGACTTACCATTCCAAAAAACTCGAAATCAAAAACTGTATAAACTTCGCTACAGTATACAATACAGACGCAAAAGGATGCGCCGGAATAGTCGGAAGCGGTATTCACAGTATCGAATATGGTGATCCCCAGCCGATCATCAGAAACTGCGCTAATTTCGGTTATATATGCACCGGATACAACAAAGGCGCAGCCGGACTGGTCGGATATTCTGAATCTGTGGTATTTGACAGTTATTCCGTAGGTTACGCCGGACACGACGGCGATGGAGAAGCGACTTCAGCCCAGTCCCTCGGTACGAATAATGGGGGAGCATTGTGGTTCAACGCCTATGCTCTCAAGGGAGCATCCTGGCCGGCGGTAAAGAATTATGCTCCTGTTCCAGGCAGTCAGACTCCGGAAGTTTACGGATCCACCTTAGGAAGCGCGATAATGGTCAAGGATTCACCTGCTGATTTCAAAACAGATAATTTCCTCGGAATGATCAACGGCAAAGTGAAAAACGGAGGAACTGATAAGAACGGATACATGACCTCCGATGATTCTGTAATAAAAAACACCAAAAGGAACTGGGTAAAAGGTGAAGAAACAAATGATAAACAGTTTATATCCGATGGTGTTAAAACAGCGCTGGAAAACGTTCAGTCCTGGCATGATCCTGCTGTAACATACGATCAGTTCACGGGTTACGGCGTATCAGCTGTTGCTAAAAAACTTACGCCGACAGACTGCACCGGGATGCCGGTACCTGTCACATTTATGGAAGATGCGGCAACAGCAGTATCAATAACGTACACAGGAATACCAACGCTTGAATATCTCGAAGGTGAAAGATTCGATACGGGAGATCACAGTAAACAGTCAGAAGGTCCGGGAAAAGACCAGCCGGATTCCGATTCTGAATTTTCCGTATGGGTGAATTTCGATGACGGATCTTATGATGAGATCACAGACTATGAGATAACCTACCAGAACAGTGATGAAGGATTCACCGCAGACGACAGCAAAGTAACTGTTCACGCTTCATACGGTGAGCTTGATTTCACAAAAGAATTTGATATAACAGTTGCCCGGAACGAACTGCTTTCGATGGAAATAACCAGTCCTCCGACGAGTCTGCTTTATGCCAGAGATGAGCATTTCAGTCCTGACGGCATGACAGTAACCACCAAATACGGAGCAGGGGAGAAAGCGGTCATGGCTGTCAAAGCCACCTGGAAAGACGGATATCCGGTTATCAGACTTTCCAAAGATCCAACCAGACTTGACGACGGGACCGTTGTGTTCCCGGGTAATACATATACTGAAGTTAAAGGAGAAACTGCAGCGGCTTTTGCCTATGAAGTTTCACCGGACTCTGAAGCAGATCTTTCTCCTGAACTCAATAAAATAACAGTAAGTCATACATTTTCAGGTAAAACGCTCTCTGAAGATGTTGAACTTAAGGTTCTTGAAAGCAACCGTCCTGATGTCAGAAAGGACAGCTATAACAACTGGGAAATCGATATTGCTTCAGAAGATGATCTTCTCTGGTTTGCCAACAATGTCAACACTAAAGCCAAGACAGACAATAATGAAAATCCTGAAAAAGGCGATCCTGATATGGGCGCAGTCCTTATAGCAGATATAACGGTAACGGATCCGGATTTCGCCCCTATAGGGTCCTACCGCGGTAAGACGATTCCTTATGCCGGCAAGTTCAACGGCAACAATAAATCGATCACTTTCGATATCGACAGCCCGGGCAGGGCAGCGGCTCTTTTCTACAATATCGGTAGTAAAGGCTCTGTGGAGGATCTGACTGTAAAGGGAAACATTACCGGCGGAACAGGAAGCGCGAACGACGAAATTACGCCTTCAACGGCTTACAACGCTGTCTCTTCCGTTGCGGTCACACTTAACGGGGGAAGAATCTCAGGGTGCACAAATAAAGCAGATATAACAGCCGTGGAAAAAGCTCATACAGGCGGAATAGCCGGCGACTGTAAGGGCGGCACCATTGAATACTGCGTAAATGAAGGAACGGTAAGCGCCGGTGGATATTATGCCGGAGGAATAACAGCATCGACTGCAAATGACGGATCGAATACTGCTCTCATATCGAAATGCAAGAATACAGGCAGTATTATATCGTCAGTTAGTATAGAAGGATCAAAAGCTACTGATACCAATATAGGCGGCATCACGGGGCTGTTTAAAACAGGCTCTGTGAATGGATGTGTGAATACGGGAAATATCACAGGCACAGGAAGCAATCAGACTGGAGGCATCATCGGTTCAATGTATGCCGCCGCCACAAATCCTGCTGTAACATCATGTATCAACACTGGTACCGTAAAAATCGAAAACGCGAAAAAGACCGATGCCGCAACATACAATACCCCTGCAGCCGGAGGTATTACAGGCAGTATTTTCTCTACCGGGAATAACACGAAAATGCAGAACTGCAGAAACGCCGGTCTGGTAACATTTACAGGAAGTGATGCCTGCGCGGGCGCAATGATAGGCAGCGGAACGAAACTGACATCAAATCAGCTCAATAACATAAATGGAAACATTGCCCAGTCAGGAAGCAGCGAAAAACTGGCCGGTGTTGTTTCAACTACAGCAGAAGGCATTCTGACAGATAATCATTTCAGATTTGCTGATGACATGACGGATATTTTTACCGCAGCAGATCTGGCAACAGAATATGAAAACGCGCTGAGTGAAATAGTTTCCTTCGTTGAAGAAACAATAGACGCGATAGGGGAGGTCACAGCAGAAAGCAAAGAAGCGATCGCCGCCGCGAGAAGCGCTTATGACAGACTTCCGGCAGGTATGAAAGACCGGATATCTAATTATGAAACGCTGACTGAGGCAGAAAAAACATACGAAGATATAGTCGGACCTGAACCACCCGTTAAAACAAACATTAAAATAAAAACTATCAAACTGTCAGCAAGTAAGTTCATATACACAGGAAAGTACATAAAACCAACTGTTAAGATTTCAGGTCTTGTGAAAGGAACGGATTATACCGTTGCTTACAGCAATAACAAGGCTATAGGCAAAGCCACTGTAAAAATAACAGGAACCGGAGATTACGAAGGCTCTGTTTCGAAGTACTTTACCATCAATCCAAAGAAGGTGACCGGGCTTAAACTTACTGCCGGCAGGAAAAAGATGACGGTTAAATTCAATAAATCGGCAGGCGGCGTTAAATATAAGATAGCCTACCGGAAGAAAGGTACATCAAAGTGGACCATTAAAAACACTACCTCGACCAAAGTTGTGATCAAAAAACTGAAGTCGAAGAAAGTATACCAGACCCGTGTCAGAGCTTTTAAGGCTGTAAAAGGGGGAACTTATTCCGGCGCCTGGTCAGGAATAAAAACGGTCAGAATAAAGTAATAACACACATACAACATCAACATGAAAAAGGTAGCAGAAAATAACGTTCTGCTGCTTTTTTCTTATTGAAAAGTTGCCGAGGCAACGCCCGTAATCCTGCGTTATTTTAGAATACTATTGGTTATTTGTAAGTTATTAATACTTGAATTATTTCAAAACGGAAGGAGTTTAAAATGACAAACAGTTTAAAAACTGTCGGAAAGAAGATTCTTGTGTTCTTCCTGGCTCTGACAGTCGTGTTTGGACTTGGCAGCTGGACTGCATCAGTTCCAAGTTATGCTGCGGCTGCTGACGGTCTGACGGTTTATCTGGTTGATAAAGCCGGAAACGATCAGACACTGGCGCAGTGGACATATGACAGTTCACAGAAAACGTTCACAGAGAACGGCGCAGAAGTCGCATTAGTAAAAGATTTTACTGATGAATCAAACCTGACAGGCGAAGTCAACGGAAAAACATATGACTTTTCTGAAGAAGGAGCTTTGGTCTATACAGGTTTGAACAGAAAACCGGATCCGAGGTGTCTTTCTGTAACGACAAAAGGCATACTGCTCGAAGATCTTTATGACTATGCTGAAGATAAAGCAGGAATCGATCTGAGAGGGGATACAATGATGTACCTTTCTGACAGTACCGGATTCAATGATACGTTCACGTATGACCAGTACTGGGGCCTTGATAAGTACTACTATCCGGAATGGTACGCTCAGGAAACATACAGCGATGAATTCGATTTTTCAACTGCAACTGAAAAATACGTGCCGGCAACTCTGGCTATAACCGGGTTCCACGGTACTACAGGAAAGACTGTAGAAGAATTGATAGCTTCTGCAGATGATGCTAATTCATTACGGATCTCATCTGGATTACAGAAAAACGGCAATAAAACTATAAAGGAAATTGAAGGCACTACTTACAGTCAGGGTGACATAAACGAAGGTATGCTTTCAGTTAAAAATGTAAGCGTAGTTCGTTTCACACCGGAATATAACACGATCACTATAGACGGCGGAGTAGAAAGCGGAACTGCAGGCACAGACCTGGTTGCCAACATCCCGAACGGAACGGTGAGCGCGTCTGACAATTATTTCAAAGCCGCTAACGGTGAGACCGTTGAACTGACAGTAACTCCTGACACAGGATGTGAAGTTATGG
>JAUMVF010000053.1 GCA_030530305.1 Bacillota bacterium | reverse complement strand
ATGACCACACCGGCAATCACGATGATGACTGCCGCAACAACGGCGATAATCGCCAGTATTACTTTGTGGGCAGTATGCCGTTCTCTCGTTCTCATCCTGTATTCAAACCTGCTGCCCTGTTTATATGAGAAAAACAGCTGAGTCATTTTCATCAGATACAAAGGGGTGCTGAACAGGTATACCAACGAAGACAAGATGACTCCTGCGGTAACGAAGAAAACTGTCAGGATGCGGCTGGCAGCAGGTGACAAAGGCAGCACACTGATGATCTTGAGCGGCAGGAACAGAAGTACGACAGCAGTTGCCGTGATCAATACGACCAATGTGATCAGGAACAGGACATTCTGCTTCACATAGTCCTTCCAGTTGGCTTTCATGAGCGCTATGGACTGTTTGCTCGCATCCCCCGTTTTAAGCTTATCCAATACGATCCCGTGCATAACGAAAAGGTTGGCGATTCCAAGGCACAGGAAGAGAAGGAGCGCTGCTCCCCCGAGTATGGATAAGAGGGTGGAGTCTTCGATGAATGAAGATATAAAGGTGGGGATATAGAGGTTTTCAGTCGCGGTGATCGACAGACCTATCCCGAGCAGGGGCGCTATCAGAGCAATATAAAGAACGACCAGAAGTCCGCGGATGCTGAGCATTCTTCCTATGGATCTGAAGCCCTCACTGAAGTCTTCCCGGAGTTTCACTTTCCGGCCTGTGACGATATCCCTGCACAGCAAAATCTTGGCGTTCAGGTCGAATGCCACGTATATGAACAGAGACACTATACCCAGAAGCAGTATCAGGATACCCTGCCATGTAGTAAAGAGAAACTGCCAGTCACCGGTGGTCACAGCTACTCTGCCGCTGCTTTTCAGCAGAAGCTGGAACAGCCTGCCAAGCAAAAAAAGCCAGACTCCCAGAACGACTTTTGTGACGATCTGGTAATTGAAGATATCCGGCAGAGCTCTTATATATGGTTCAAGTCTTTCTTTCATAACGTCGTTATCATTTTTGTAAAACAGCTATAACACAGGACCCGCAGGCGCGGGTCCGCATTCGCTATACATCTATTCCGTTTGATCCTACCGGGATCTTCGGGTTCACGGATTCAACAGCCGCGATGACAGCTTTAGTCATATCGAGATCAAAACTGCCGCACAGTTCGATGCCGTCCATTCCCTCGGCAGCCAGTTTTTTCGCCGTTTCTACTGCCTGATCAAGGTCTTTGATGAACACTGTATGTGTGACCATTTCGGGAGCATCCAGATCGAAACGTTTGGGTTCATCCACTCCGCCGAAGATGATCTGTCCGTATTGTATGTACTGATCGAGAGCATTCAGTTTGTCCTCTTCCTCCGGAAGATACGCCGCGAAACGGATCTCTGTGCCCTCGGGAGCATCCTTTTTCAACTCAGCAACCTGCTCCGGCCCAAAGTCACCGCAGAAGTTGATCATGCTGTAACCGTCAGCGATCAGCTTTTTCGCGTAGTCCATACATTTATCTATGCCGTCAAAGCCGGCAACATGGCTGAGCCACTCTCCGTCGTCAAAACTTAATTCGTAAGGCTGTACGGACAGCCCGGGAACGTTCTGGATAAAAGCGTACTTATTCATGACTTGATCTCCTTTCAATATATTCATTATACCACGGCTTTCCGCAAAAATCTGTCTGCGCATGTCCTGACGGAGTCATACGGTATCAGGATGCGGA
Organism: Bacillota bacterium; assembly: GCA_030530305.1. Lineage (GTDB taxonomy): Bacteria > Bacillota > Clostridia > Peptostreptococcales > Anaerovoracaceae > RGIG7111. Next base: position 9,673 of record JAUMVF010000053.1, on the reverse strand, counting down.
CAAATAGCACAAATAACTGTCATAGGATGGCTAGATACATATAATTGTGGTATACTGAACGAGTAGTATAAGCAAAGGGGGCAAGGTTTTCATGTCAAAAGGAAAGAAAAGAACACTTATTATAGTAATAGTCTTACTTGTGGCTGCAGTGGCTGCAGCGGGAGCATATATTTTCTGGAAGGCAAGTATTCCCGACAAACTCGTTGTAAAGCTTGAAAAGCCTGAAGGGCAGATGAACCCGTTCACGGGAGAGTACACGACGAAGAAACTTCCGGCAAGACCGCTTATGGTTTCAACAGATAATGTAAACGAAGCAATACCGCAGTATGGTATTTCACAGGCGGACATGATCTATGAAGTGCCTGTAGAAGGAAAGCAGTCAAGGCTGGAGTGCATCTATTTCAGCGATATGCCTGAAGTGGTAGGACCGTGCAGATCGGTAAGATCTTACATAGTTACTCTCGCCAGAGAGAAGAAAGCCATACTCACACATAACGGCTGGTCGCCGGGGGCGAAACGTTATCTGTCAAAGGGACACGTTGCGGACATACCGGCACAGATCTACAATATCTTTTACAGGACAAGTGATAAGCCGGCGCCGCATAATTCACTTGTGAAGACAAAGGATGTTTATAAGATCGCGAAGGAACAGGGATATCTGGATAAGAAGATCGATTTTCCTTCCTTCAAGTACTTTAACGAGAAAGATATGGCCGTTATAAATGGTACAGAAAAGGAATTCACGGCTAAATACGAGAAGATAGCCAAGGACCAGCTGGAATCCAAGTATCAGGAATACGAAATACCTACGCTTGAAGGCGTTAAGGCTCCGAAATGGAACGGCAAAGCGAAAAAGATCACCGTTGAATACGTGAACTGCAAAGGCGAATTCAAGTGGAACGCTGAAAAGGGTTATTACAAGAGATCAGTCGATGACGGATCATACAGAGATATGAACAACGGCAAGTCCGTTAAGGTGAAAAACGTAATAGTCTACAAGGTAGGCAGCAAAGTAACTGACCACAAGGGAAGGCTCGTGCTTGACGTGACCAAAGGCGGCAAAGCGTGGATATTTACTCAGGGCAAAGTGATCAAGTGCCGCTGGTCCAAGAAAAAGTTCAGCGCGCCGACTGTATTCACCAAGAAAGGAAAGCCTGTTAAGCTTACACCGGGCAAGTAATGGGTGACAGTGCTCGACCGTAACACTGAGTTCGCTTATAAATAATCAGTAATTAGCCGTGTGCTGTGATATGCGCAGCACGCGGTTCATTTATATTTTAAAGGACCGGATGGTTCAGCGAATGCTTTTAAGGAGATTCTGACATGGTAAAAAGGAAAAAACTGCTGAGCATACTGACAGCGATACTTGTTGCGCTGGCTATGATGCCTGCCCTGACCGCTGCGGCGGACGAGCAGACATAAACGGCGCGGAAGTCGTTCTTTCGAAGGCCGCGTTCACGTACAGCGGACAGGTACAGAAACCTTCCATAAAAACTATAGGCGGGATGGAACTGACGGAAGAGACAGATTATACTCTGGAATGGTCCGATGAGAATTCAACCAATGCGGGCGAATATACCATCACAGTCACCGGCGCCGGTATGTACACGGGGCAGACGACAGCCACCTACAGGATAAACCCGAAGAAAGTGACTCTTTCGGTAACGAAAAAACGTTTTGTATATAACGGAAAGACCAGGACTTTTGCGACGGGCAATAAATATTACACGGTAAAAGGGAACAAAAGAAAGTACGCCGGGAAATATACGGCGAGATTCATCCTGAAGGACAAAGCCAATTACGTATGGTCCGACGGCAAGACGGCGGACAAGAAGGTGAAGTGGGGCATTTCAAAAGCCGCCCAGAAGGTCAAAGTAAAGAAGACAAAATACACCAAGATGTACGGCGACAAGAAATTCAGGCTGAAAGCCAGAAGGGTAAAAGGCAAAGGCAAGCTGGTATATAAATCATCCAACAGAAAGGCCGTGAGAGTCAGCTCCAAGGGAGTGGTGACCATAAGGAAGGTCAAGAAGGCTAAAAAGGTGAAGATCCGCATATATGCAGCGGCGACAAGGAACTACAGAAAATCACCGGTCAAGACGGTGACCATCAAAGTCTATCCGAAGCAGAAGACGCCGAAATCATACAGAAAGTATCTGGGCAAATGGTCTGACATATTTTACACGCTGAATGTGAAGGTGATGAATAAGAATTACATTCATGCGGTCATGAAGGCGGAAGACGGCGACTATGTGGTTATCAAGAAGTTCAAAAACACAAAGAAACGCATGAGGTTCGACATATTATCAAAAAGAGGGGAAGACACTACCATATACCTGAAGATGAAGTGCGGAAAACCCTATACGCAGCCTAATGGAATAACGTATAGGAACGGTCCCGATTACTGGTGCACAGGCACTTCTGACGCGTGGTGCAATGGAAGTCTGGAACTCCCGGAGAACGGCAAGATGAAGAAGATGTTTTTTACGCTCTACAAGACCCTGTGATCTGACGCCGGGCCTGATCGATAAAAAATAAGGAGTACCATCCGGTACTCCTTTTGATATGCCTGCATTGCCGTGCGTGTTTGTCCGGCCGCGGTATTATTACTTTCTTACAGCCTCCAGGACAGCGCAGCCGTACATAAGTCTGAATGCGCGGATCTCAGCGTATTCTCCGACTTTTGCCATCAGCAGGCTGAGAGGCTTCTTCACTGCTGAGTTGAGTTTCCGCGGTGAAACGGATATGAAGGGGACATCAATCGAGCGGACGTTCACGACCGGCTCGCCGTCCCATCTCACATTTGCGGTGATCGAAGCGTTTGCTTTCAGAAAGCCTTTGCCGCCTTTTGCCGACAGTATTATCCCGTCATCAAGAAAATCGATTACCGGATCGCTGATATCCAGGCCAAAACCGGTCGACTGCTTCAGGAACTCTCTGATCTGCGTCTTTTGCTCTGTCACAAACTCATTGGCAGCAGCAGTAGCTTCCTGGTCTGTTACCTTGATGGTAAAGGATTCCCCGGAGGGGAGAGCCTTGAATTCTTCGAATTTATCTATAAAATGCTGAAGCTGCTTGCCCATTGCACTTGCTCCTTTATAACGTTTTTGCAGGGAAACAGATATTTCTTTTATAATTATAGCAAGACATCTGCCGGGAGAAAAGTAAAAAGACCCCAGGCGATGCCAGCCGACAGTCCCGGGCTTTTGGCGTTCATTTGACTTTTTTGCTGATTATAATAATATATTATCATAGTATAATTACTGGTAAAGAGACGTAGATAAAGAGAAAGGAAAACGATATGGCTACAATGCGAGAAGGATATGTAGATTATGCCGGTTTTAAGACATACTATAGGATTTTTGGCGAGCAGAAGGATAACGGCAGACTTCCGGTTGTCATGATCCATGGCGGACCGGGAGCATGTCACAATTATCTGCTTCCTTATAAAGAGCTTGCAGACCGTTACGACCGTCAGGTGATATTCTATGACCAGATCGGATGCGGAAAGTCAAGCATCCCTCCTCAGAATGACGATTTCTGGAATTACGATCTCTGGTTGAATGAGTTCTATGCAGTCCGCGACGCTTTGGGGCTCAAGGAATTCCACACTTTCGGAAACAGCTGGGGCGGCATGCTGGAAATGCTGATCGCAACCACTGATGACACAGGTATCCATTCAATGGTACTCAATTCCTCGCCGGTACGCATCCAGACATGGCTTGATGAAGCCAACCGTCTGATCAAGTATTTGCCGGAGCACATGCAGAAAGCGCTGGCAGAGGCAGAAGCGACAGATAACTATGAGACACCGGAGGCTATCGAGGCCAATGACGAGTATTACAAACGGCACATTTTCGGAACTTATCCGCCGTATCCTGATTATATCCAGGAAACACTGGACGGTTTTGGAGACTGTTATTTAGTAATGCAGGGCAAGAGCGACTTTGTCTGCCCGGGCAAGATGCGCGACTGGGATGTGCGTGAAAGAGTAAAGAACATCAAGGTGCCGTGCATGGCTTTGTCCGGAACTGACGATGAGGGAACTCCTTACACGATCAAGGAAGGAGTTGACTGCATACCGGGATGCGAGTGGGTACTCGTTCCAAACGCGGTACATGAGACGCATGTTCTTGCTCCTGATATCTGTTATACAGCTGTCGAGGAGTTCATGGAACGTCACGAATAGAAAAAGGCTGCTCAGCAGCATAGATGAAAGGAAGGGAAAACAATATGGCTACTATGCGTGAAGGGTATATTGATTATGCCGGTTTTAAAACGTATTACAAGATTTTCGGAGAGCAGAAGGACAATGGCAAACTGCCGCTGATCATGCTCCACGGCGGACCGGGGGCCTGTCACAACTATCTGCTTCCTTACAAAGAGATTGCAGACCGTTACGACCGTCAGGTGGTCTTCTATGACCAGATCGGATGCGGGAAATCCAGCATTCCTCCTCAGGATGACGATTTCTGGAATTACGATCTCTGGATAAACGAGTTCTACACGGTGCGTGAAGCTCTGGGAATCAAAGAATGTCACACCTTCGGAAACAGCTGGGGCGGCATGCTGGAAATGCTGCTTGCCACTACCAATGACGAAGGAATCCATTCTATGGTACTTAATTCATCACCTGCTTTGATCACCACATGGCTCGATGAAGCAAAGCGCCTTATAAAATACATGCCGGAGCACATGCAGAAGGCGATCGAGGAAGCTGAAAGAACAGGTAATTATGAGACACCTGAAGCGATTGAAGCCAGCAACGAATACTATAAGAGACACGTTTTCGGAATGTATCCGCCTTATCCTGATTATATCCAGGATACGCTGGACGGCATGGGAGACTGCTATATGATCATGCAGGGGGCAAGCGAATTCGTTTGCACCGGAAAGATGCGTGACTGGGATATGCGTGAGAAACTGAAGACCATCAAGGTGCCGTGCATGGCTCTGTCCGGGACTGATGATGAAGCAACGCCTTATACAGTCAAGGAAGGTGTTGACTGCATACCGGGATGCGAATGGGTACTCATTCCTAACGCAGTGCACGAAACTCATGTCCAGGCTCCTGATGAATGCTTTACCGCAGTCGAGGATTTCATGGAACGCCACGAATAAAAAAGACCGCGCGGCCTGAAAGCTGCAGGCCAATACACGAAGTAAAAACGAGTACCAAAGGTACTCGTTTTTAAGCAGTTTAACAACAACGGGAGGATATTGAAATGCTGCTTTTATCAAGAGAAGACATCAGAAAAGTGGTAGATATGAAAGAAATCATCGACGTTACAGAAGAGGCGTTCAGGATGATAACTGAGGACACGGCAGATATTCCATTGAGAGTCAAAATACCTGCTCCCAAAGGCGAGTTTCTGTTCATGCCTGCGTATGCAGAGAGTATGAGCGCTGCCGTTGTCAAGGTCATTAACATATTCCCGCAGAACATCGATAACGGTCTGGTGTCCTCGCCTGCGCAGATAGTGCTCTGTGACGGAGATACAGGATATATACTCGCGCTTCTTGACGGAAACACGGTGACCCAGTACAGAACAGGAGCGTCATCCGGCGTGGCTTTCAGAAATCTCGCGCGTAAGGATGCCAGGACAGGCGGGATGATAGGCGCAGGAGGACAGGCCGCAACACAACTCGAAGCTATGGTCTGCGCCTGTGATCTTGAAGAAGTAAAGATATTCGATCTGAACAGAGAAAGGCTAGAGGCGTTTTGCGGAAGAATGCAAAGGGAACTTGCCGGGTACGGCACCAGATTTACACCTGTTAAAAGCGCTGACGAGGCGACAGAGGACGCGGATGTGCTTATCACTGTCACGCCTTCATCAACGCCGGTGTTCGATGGAAACACAATCAAGCCGGGCTGCACCATCAGTTGCGTAGGCACATATGAACCTGACAAACATGAGCTGGACCCTGCAGTACTTCTAAGAGCAGGCAAGATATACTGTGACAGCTGTGAGGCAGCGCTTGCGGAGACCGGCGACCTGCTGATACCGATGGCGGACGGCATAATTACCGGGGATGACATCACAGGAAATATCGGTGATGTGGCGCTTGGTAAGCTGGCGGGAAGAGAATCGGATGACGAGATCATAATATATGAGACAGTAGGGGTAGCGGTCCAGGATCTGTGCGCTGCAAAAGTCATCTACGATAAGGCTGTTGAGATGGGAATCGGAACTTTATGGGACAGTGAGGGCAGCAAATCAAAAAGATTTGAGTAATAAGTAATATAAAGCGGGGCATAACAAGCCCTCAAACCCATTGAAAATATTGCTATTTTTTATTTACCCCCCAATAGCAACATTTTTTCAACGATTGAGAGGTCTGTTTTTTGCGATGACCATGGTTTGCAGCAAAAACACCCGGAAACAGCCGCTTCAGATGCACAAAAAATGTTGCTAATCGGTATATATGATATTAGCAATATTTTTTCAACGGTTGCGGATTCGACATTTTCATGCATCAGCAATATTAGCATACAAAAAGTTGCTCAATAAGGTATAATATAAAGACAAGTTTACAATAGTCCAGAAATATATTCACCATAAATGAAAGGAATCTTTTATGAACCGGATAAGTGATGAAATGGACAGACAGATAATAGAAGAGCTGACTACAACGAACCGTCTTCTTACCGATCTGACAAAGGCGGGAAGCTGGGTCATAAACTATTGGCCGGATGGTTCTCTGAAATCCGTGCAATGGGGCGATGGTTTCCGCAGGCTGATGGGTTACAGTGACCAGAGTGATTTTCCAAATGAAATAGAATCATTCGAACGGGGCGTTTACCCGGAAGACAGGGAGGCTCTTCTTGGTGATAAGACATCTTATGTTATTGATGAAGAAATCATGAGTACAACGGGCTATGATTTCCGCTTCTGCAGAAAAGACGGCTCAGTCCGGTGGTATCGCAGTAAAGGGTTATTGTCCAGGGATCCTGAAGGCAGACCGCTGCAGTACAGAGGCGTGACTATCGACGTAACCCAGATCAAGGAACACGATGCTCTGTACGCTGAACTGCAGAACGAAGCTGCGTCCCTGGACACCATTCATGAAATGCTCGGGTCCGGCAAGTGGACAATGGATTTTGATGAAGAGGGTGTGATGGAACGGATCAGCTGGAGCGACGAATTCCGGAGAATGCTCGGTTATAATGACAAGGAGGATTTTCCGGATGTACTGACGTCCTGGTCCGACCTGCTGCATCCTGATGACAAGGAACGCGTACTTAAGGAATATAATGAAACGATTTCCGACTATACCGGTAAAAAGACGTATGACGTAGAGTATCGTCTGCTCACGAAAAACAGAGGGTACCGCTGGTACCGGGCTGTCGGCAAACCCACACGTCGTCCTGATGGCACGCCTAAAACTTACGTGGGTGTGTTCATAGATATCACAGAACAAAAGGAAATGATGCAGGAACTGGCTCAACAGCGGGAATCGCTGAGTATCGCGCTGGAAGAGGCCAATCAGGCTAACAAGGCGAAGACAGCTTTCCTGTCTAATATGAGCCATGAGATCCGTACCCCGATGAATGCGATCATCGGACTTGACCGGATCGCGTTGAATGATCCCGGAATATCTGAGACGACACGGGAGCATCTTGAGAAGATCGGGCTGTCGGCTCAGCATCTGCTCAGCATAATCAACGACATTCTTGACATGAGCCGTATCGAATCCGGCCGTATGGCAGTGAAGAATGAAGAGTTTTCTTTCGCAAAGACGCTGGCCCAGGTCAATACGATCATAAGCGGTCAGTGCAGTGACAAGGGCATTGAGTATGAATGCCGTATAAAAGATACGATCGACGATTATTATATCGGCGATGAAATGAAGCTGCGGCAGGTCATGATCAATATCCTCGGGAACGCAGTGAAGTTCACGCCGGAAGGCGGTACCGTCACGTTTGTAGTGGAGCCCACTGCGCGGTTCAATGGGAAAACCACACTGCGCTTCACCATGAGCGATACAGGTATCGGGATGAGTCAGGATTTTCTTCCTAAACTGTTCGATGCGTTCAGTCAGGAGGATTCATCCAGTACAAGCCGCTTTGGGAGCACGGGTTTAGGCATGGCCATAACCAGGAGCCTCATTGAGCTGATGAACGGGACGATTTCAGTAGAAAGTGAAAAGCAAAAGGGAACAACTTTTACTGTCACGGTCACGCTGATCGACTGCGATCAGAGAAGCGTTGGAGAAGAGGAAGATGCTCTGCATCCCCATGAGATGTGCGTATTGGTGATCGATGATGACCCGATTGCCTGTGAGCATGCTCAGCTTGTGCTGGGGCAGGTGGGAGTGCATTGCGAAAAGGCGTTGTCAGGAGCAGAAGGTCTGGAGATGGTGAAAGTCCGCCATGCCAGACAGGAGCCCTACAACCTGATTCTGGTGGATCTGCGCATGCCCGGTATGGACGGTGTGGAGACGACCCGGCAGATACGTTCTGCCGTGGGTACCGAAACTCCTGTGATCATACTTACCTCATACAGCTGGGATGAAATCGAAGATGAAGCGAAGGCTGCAGGTGTGGATACATTTGTCGCAAAACCGCTCTTTGCCGGGACGGTGCTTGATGAGTTCAGAGAGGCTTTCAAAAAGAAGAATCCAAAGCTTATACGGGAAACGGTAGATCTCGAAGGCCGCAGAGTATTGCTGGCGGAGGATGTCGAAGTTAACGCCGAAATAATGACTATGGTGCTCTCAATGCGCAATATGGAAGTGGAACACGCAGGAAACGGGCGTGTTGCTATAGAAAAGTTCAAGGAACACGAAGAGGGCTATTATGACGCGATTCTGATGGATATGCGGATGCCCGAAATGGACGGGCTGGAGGCGACCAGGAGAATCAGGGCCATGGACAGATCTGACGCAAAGAAAATTCCAATTGTAGCGTTAACTGCAAATGCCTTTGATGAGGACGTCCAGCGAAGCATGCAGGCAGGTCTTGACGCGCACCTGACCAAACCGGTGGAACCGGACATATTGTTCAAAACGCTGGAAAGGCTTTTGCACCGTTAGTCAAAGAGACAAAAATGATAGATTAAAAAGCGGAGTACCAATAGGTGCTCCGTATTAATCAAATGAGTGTTTTACTTTTTGCCACAATTTGTTATGTGGATCATATAAGGTCGTGTATCCTGGTTTAGAGTTTCCTTCTATCAGAATTACTTTACCATCTATAACAACAACATCCCAACCAACTAGCCGAATGCTCTCAGGGCATAGTTCATGAGCTTTGGGAACGTCACTTTTGATCAATTCCCAGTCGGGAAGTTTAAGATCTTTAATTTGTATCCCGCTTAAAGGGTGAACAGATATATGCAGTTGTTCTGCACTGTGACCTTCGAATAATTCCCCGGTTGCCACATTGAGCGGAAATATTATCCCGCCACTTGAGAAATTGTCAACTATAGAATCTCCGCACCCACATCTGAAAAAACCGTCAATTATCTTGACACCGTGCTTTGTCCGGAGAGTAGTGATTCGAATACTGTTGAGGGATGCAGGATTTATCTTATGCAGCAAGCCCTTTTGATTAAGATACTCCTCTATAACATAGTTGGGTTTTCCGTGACTATACTTTTTATGAACTTCTTTTAGTGTACTGTCAGAGACAGTACGGGTTTCTATACCCAGTCCTCCATACATGCCTCGA
>JAUMVF010000052.1 GCA_030530305.1 Bacillota bacterium | reverse complement strand
GATCCTTTGAAACCCAGTGAACCTGCGCTGGACCACGAAAGTGCGTTTCCGGACAGGTCTGTAAGTGTCACAAGAGTATTGTTAAAGGTAGATTGGATATGTGCCTGGCCTTTTTCAATGTTCTTGCGCTCTCTCTTTTTCTTTCGAGTAGCTTTCTTAGCTGTAGCCATTTATTCCACCTCCTACACTACTTCTTCTTACCGCGACCCACTGTCTTCTTAGGTCCCTTGCGAGTTCTGGCGTTTGTCTTGGTCTTCTGACCTCTTACAGGCAGACCTCTTCTGTGTCTGATTCCTCTGTAACATCCAATCTCCATGAGTCTCTTGATGTTGAGAGAAACGTCTCTTCTCAGATCACCTTCAACCATGTAATCTGAGTCGATGATCTTTCTGATCTTACCTGCTTCTTCCTCTGTCAGATCCTTTACTCTTACGTCAGGGTCAACTCCTGCCTTCTCGAGGATCTGTGAGGCTGTTGTTCTTCCTATACCGTAGATATAGGTCAGACCGATCTCGATCCTTTTGTCATTTGGTAAATCTACTCCGGCTATTCGCGCCATTTCTTCCTCCTGTTCCCATCTTCCGTCGCGCAACCAAAGGTGTTACCTCACCCGGGCGCAATATAAACGGGGATGCTTAGTGTGCAAATATTACCTCTTTACATTAACTTATTATCAAAGCCTGCCTTATCATCCGACGAGGACGGGCTTATCATACTTATTAACCCTGCTTCTGCTTATGCTTAGGATTCTCACAAATAACCATAACTTTGCCGTTACGTTTTATGATCTTGCATTTTTCACAGATAGGTTTTACAGATGCTCTAACTTTCATTTCAAAAACCTCCATTCCTGCAACTACTTATCTCTCCAGGTTATTCTGCCTCTTGTAAGATCGTAAGGTGAAAGTTCCACCTTGACTTTGTCACCCGGCAGGATCCTTATGAAATTCATTCTGATCTTTCCGGAAACATGAGCCAGTACTTCGTGTCCCGTTTCAAGTTTGACTACGAACATAGCGTTAGGCTGCGCGTCTACAACAACGCCTTCAGCTTCTATGACATCTTTTTTCGCCATTCTATACCTCCTGTCACTACCTTCGCCGGATCACTCCATCAGAGTGAGCAGTTCCGGTTCTCCATCAGTAATAACTACAGTATTTTCATAATGGGCGGCCAGTTTGCCGTCTTTCGTTACGACTGTCCAGTCATCTAAAAGTGTTTCCACATCATATGAACCTTCTGTGATCATCGGCTCGATGGCAAACACCATTCCAGCTGCAAGTCTCGGTCCTCTGCCCGGTTTACCGTAATTGGGTATCTGTGGATCTTCATGCATTTCCCGGCCGACGCCGTGTCCTACATATTCTCTCACCACTCCGTACCCTGCGCCTTCGGCAACTTCCTGTATCGCGTGGGATATATCAGTAAGGCGATACCCTACTTTGCAGTATTCAAGCCCTGCGAAAAAGCTGTCTCTGGTGACGTCTATCAGTCTCCTGGCTTCGTCCGAGATGTCGCCTACGCCATAGGTCCTGGCGGCATCGCTGACATAATGTTTATACGTGCTGCCCACATCTACGCTGACTATGTCTCCGTCCTGCAGTATCCTGTCTTTGGAAGGTATCCCGTGTACTACCTGCTCATTTACAGATGTGCAGCAGTTTGCCGGATACCCGCCATAGCCCTTGAACGTGGGGATCATATTGTTTTTTCTGATTGTCTCTTCTACAAAGCGGTCGATATCGAGAGTGCTTATTCCGGGCTTTATCACATTCTCAAGTTCTTTGAGTATGTATCCTGTGACCTTTCCCGAATCTCTCATGATCCCGATCTCATCATTGGACTTTAGTATGATCATTCTTTACTCCCCAAGGATCTCTGTGATCTTTACGAAAAGGTTATCTTTTCCGATCGCTCCGTCAAGATGAGCGATATTTCCGGCTCTGTCGTAGTAGTCGAGCAGCGGTTTTGTCTGAGAGTTGTATACTTCGATCCTGTTCTCTGCAGTCTCTACTGTATCGTCAGCTCTCTGAATGAGTTCTCCGCCGCACTTGTCACATACGCCTTCCACCTTCGGCGGCATACCTGTTACATGGAATGTAGCTCCGCATGCCTGGCAGACTCTTCTGCCTGTGATCCTTTTCAGAAGTTCCGGTTTATCAACATCGATATCAAGTACGTGATCCACTTTCTTGCCTTCATCAGCGAGAAAAGCGTCAAGAGCAACTGCCTGCTCTACTGTTCTCGGAAAACCGTCAAGAAGGAATCCTTCTTTGCAGTCTTCTTTTCTGAGCCTGTCTTCAGCGATCTCGATAACGAGACTGTCCGGTACAAGTTCTCCCTTGTCCATATAAGCCTTGGCTTTCTTGCCCAGCTTTGTTCCGTTCTTGATATTTTCTCTGAATATATCACCGGTTGAAATATGTGGGATATTGTATTTTTCTACTATCATAGCCGCCTGAGTGCCTTTGCCGGCTCCCGGAGGCCCTAACAAAATCAGATTCATTTCTTACCTCCTAACCAAGGAATCCCTGGTAATTACGCATTACCATCTGATTTTCAAGTTGTTTCATCGTATCAAGCGCTACACCTACAGCAATGAGCAGTGATGTTCCTCCGAAATGGATGTTAAGTCCGAACAACGTACTTATAAGTGTCGGAAGGATCGCTACCGCTGCGAGGAATACGGCTCCGACAAAGGTTATCCTTGTCATTACTCTGTTGAGATACTCAACAGTGGCTTTTCCCGGTCTGATGCCCGGCACGAATCCGCCGTTCGCCTTCATGTTCTGCGCTACCTCAGCCGGATTGAATGTTATGGCTGTGTAGAAATATGTGAAGAACATGATCAGCGCTATGTTGAGTATGGAATATACCCACACGCCCGGCGAAGAGTTATATGAAAGCCATTTGTCCACCCACTGTGTGAATCCTGAATCCGCCGGTGCGAAATAAGTGATCGTAAGCGGAAATGCCAGGAACGACATAGCGAAGATTACAGGGATAACTCCTGCCTGATTTACTTTGAGTGGAATATGCGTAGCCTGTCCGCCATACATCTTCCTGCCTACGACTCTCTTTGCGTACTGAACGGGGATACGTCTCTGGCCCTGCTGAACCAGGATGATTCCTACTATTATCAGTACCGCTCCAAGTATCATGAGGATGAGAGTCACAAAGCTCAGTTCATCAGCCTTAAATTTTGTCCAGATGGTACGTATTCCTGAAGGTACTCTCGCGATGATACCTCCGAAGATTATAAGGGATATTCCGTTTCCTATACCGCTTTCGTTGATCTTCTCTCCCAGCCACACGAGGAACGCTGTTCCTGCTGAAAGAACAAGTACGATTACCGCTATCGAGAAGAAGCTCTTATCGATAACAGCCTGTCTGAACAGACCGATCGTCATTCCTATAGCCTGTACGAACGCAAGGGCTACAGTGAGATAACGAGTGTACTGTGTGATCTTCTTTCTTCCCTCTGTACCTTCTCTTGAAAGTCTTTCCAGTGCCGGTATAGCTATGGTGAGCAACTGCAGAATGATGGATGCTGTGATATACGGGGTAATACTCAGAGCGAAAATAGTAAAGTTACTGAATGCTCCTCCCGAAAACATGTCGAATATCTCAAAAAGACTTCCTTCACCCTGGAATACATCTGACAGTACTTCACGGTTGATTCCCGGAACAGGTATATTTGAACCTATTCTGAATACTACCAGCATAAGCAGTGTGAATATGATCTTTTTTCTCAGATCTTCGATTTTCCACGCTTTTGCAAGTGTCCTTACCATATCCATACTAGATCACCTCAGCCTTTCCTCCGGCAGCTTCTATTTTTTCTGCTGCTGTCTTGCTGAATTTGCTGGCCTGGACTGTTATGTTCTTAGTGAGTTCACCGTTTCCGAGAACCTTGATGCCGTCCTTCTGATCCTTGACGATTCCCTGTTCCTTGAGCAGAGCAGGAGTAACTGTTGTTCCCTCGTCAAATCTGTTAAGATCGTCAACATTTATTACAGCATATTCTGTTCCCCAGATATTTGTGAAACCTCTCTTAGGCAGCCTTCTGTAAAGTGGCATTTGTCCACCTTCGAATCCCAGTCTTACTCCGCCGCCTGATCTTGATTTCTGGCCGTTCATACCTCTTCCGCCGGTAGTACCCTGACCGGTAGCATGACCGCGGCCTCTTCTCTTGCGGTTTCTTCTGGAACCCTCAGCTGCTCTTAATTCATGCAGTTTCATTTTTCGTTGCACCTCCAATCCTACAGTTCTTCTACAGTAACAAGATGCGATACCTTAGCCGCAGCGCCTCTTGCTGCCTGTGTATCTTTCATTTCCACTGACTGGTGCATCTTTTTAAGCCCTAAAGCTTCTACGATCTTTCTCTGTTTCGGAGGAGCTCCTATAGTGCTTTTTGTCAATGTAATCTTAATCTTACCTGCCATCGGATTTCCTCCTTATCCTAATACTTCTTCAGCAGTTTTGCCTCTGAGTTTTGCGACCTTTTCAACGGTCATCAGATTTCTGAGGCCTTCAAGAGCCGCGTAAGCCATGTTGCCGGTATTGTTTGATCCGACAGACTTAGCTCTTACGTCCTTAACGCCTGCTGCTTCCAGAACAGTTCTTACTGAAGATCCTGCAATAACTCCGGTACCTTCTGCAGCCGGCATGAGGATGACTCTGCCCGCTCCGAAAACACCTGTGATTCTGTGAGGTATTGTAGTTCCAACGGTAGGAACCTTGATTGTATTTTTCTTAGCGTCTTCAACAGCTTTTCTTACTGCTTCAGGTATTTCCTGAGCCTTACCCAGGCCAACGCCTACAGTACCTTCGCCGTCTCCTACGACTACAGTAACGGAGAATCTCATGTTTCTTCCGCCCTTTACTGTCTTTGCAACTCTTCTGATGCTGACGATGGTTTCAGTAAGTTCTGTTTTTGGCGCATCATTCATATTACGCATTCTTTTACCTCCTGTTAGAATTTAAGTCCGGCTTCACGTGCTCCGTCAGCCAGTTCTTTAACTCTTCCGTGATAAAGGAATCCGCCTCTGTCAAATGCGACAGTATCTATACCCTTATCCAGAGCTTTCTTTGCAATAGCTTCTCCGACTTTCTTAGCTGCTTCTTTGTTGCCACCGTATCCGGAAAAATCCTTATCCAGTGTTGATGCTGATGCTAAAGTCACGCCATTCACGTCGTCTATTACCTGAACATAGATGTTCTTGTTGCTTCTGAAGACGCACATTCTTGGTTTTTCAGGAGTACCAAACAGGTTCGATCTTACTCTTGAGTGTCTGGCTTTTCTTCTGTCATTTCTGCTTTCTTTTGCCATTTTTCAATTCACTCCTTTCTAGACCGAAGCGGTAGCTACGCCGGCTTTACCTTCTTTTCTACGTACATATTCGCCCTCATATCTGATTCCCTTGCCTTTGTAAGGTTCAGGCTTTCTGAGCGCTCTTATGTCTGCAGCGTAGTTTCCTACCTGAGTCTTGTTGATACCTTTAACCAATATTTCTGTTGCTGAAGGACATTCTGTTTCGATTCCTTCAGGATCCTGCAGTTCTACAGGATGTGAGAATCCGAGACTGAGAACCAGGTTCTTGCCCTTCTTCTCTGCTTTATAACCAACACCTATGATCTCGAGCTTCTTCTGGTAGCCTTCGCTTACGCCTACTACCATGTTGTTGATAAGAGCTCTTGCCAGTCCGTGCTGTTCTCTCTTTTCCTTTTCATCGCCGTCTCTTGATACAGTCAGGACTCCGTCCTTCTGTTCAACAGTGATGAGGCTGCTTATCTGCTCCTGCAGTTCACCCTTCGGTCCCTTTACGGTAACCAGGTTGTTATCGTCTACTTTTACTTCAACGCCGGCAGGAAGATTTACTGGTTTTAATCCAATTCTTGACATCGATCTTACCTCCTACCATACATAACAGATAACTTCGCCGCCGACTCCCAGTTTCCTGGCTTCCTTGTCACTGATCACGCCCTGTGATGTGGAAATGATCGCGATTCCAAGTCCGCCCAGTACTCTTGGCACCTCAGATGCCTTAGCGTAAACCTTGAGTCCCGGTTTTGATATCTTCTTCAATCCGTTGATAACTTTTTCATTGTCAGGGCCGTACTTCATGTTGATTTTGATCGTGCCCTGTTTTCCATCGTCTATCACATCAAAGCCATTGATGTAACCTTCATCAGCCAGAATGCCGGCGATCGATTTCTTGATCTTTGATGCCGGAACATCAACTGATTCATGTCCTACAGAATTTGCGTTCCTGATTCTGGTCAGCATATCTGCTATAGGATCTGTCATTGTCATTTTTCGTTTCTCCTTTCTTGTGTAGTATGGGATATCCCACTTGCACAAAAAACTACATCTACTTTATAAAGTGATTACCAGCTTGCCTTCTTAACTCCAGGGATCTCGCCTTTGTAAGCAAGTTCTCTGAAGCAGATCCTGCAGATACCGTACTTCTTGAGTACTGAGTGCGGTCTTCCGCAGATCCTGCATCTTGTATAGGCTCTGGTGGAATACTTTGGTTTTCTCTGCTGTTTAACTTTGAGAGATGTCTTAGCCATATTTCCCCTCCTACTTTTCGAACGGCAGTCCCAGAAGTCTCAGAAGCTCCGCAGCTTCCTCGTCTGTCTTAGCCGTTGTTGTGAATACAACGTTCATACCTTTGATCTTGTCTACTTTATCGTAATTGATCTCAGGGAATATCAACTGCTCTTTGATTCCCATGGAATAGTTTCCTCTTCCATCGAAAGCGTTCTTGCTGACACCCTTAAAGTCTCTTACTCTCGGAAGAGCGATATTGAAGAACTTGTCTGCAAATACATACATGTTCTCTCCGCGGAGAGTGACCTTAGTGCCGACAGGCATGCCCTGTCTGACTTTGAAGTTGGCTATGGACTTCTTTGCCTTAGTGATTACAGGTTTCTGGCCGCTGATGATAGCGAGCTCTTCAACTGCAGTTTCAAGCATTTTGGCATTATCCTTAGCTTCGCCAAGACCCATGTTGATAGTGATCTTCTCAAGCTTTGGAACTTCCATTACGTTCTTATATCCAAACTTGTCCATAAGAGCCTGAAAAACTTCATTCTTATATGTTTCCTTTAATCTGGCTGTCAAAATCGTCTCCTCCTTTCTTATTCTAATTCTGCTCCGGTCTTTCTGGATATTCTTACCTTCTGACCGCCTTCACCCTTGTATCCGATCTTTGTAGGAGCTTTCTCCTTAGTATCGAAATACATAACGTTTGAAATATGGATAGGTCCTTCCTGATGCTTGATCTCAGCAGGTTCCTTCTGTGTCTGTTTCTGATGCTTTGTCTGCATGTTCAGACCTTCTACGAGTACCTTCTGCTCTTTAGGCATCACTTTGATGACCTTGCCTGTCTTGCCTTTGTCTTTTCCGGCAAGAATAATTACTGTATCGTTCTTCTTGATCTTCATTCTTCTCGCCTCCTATAAAACTTCCGGTGCCAGGGACACGATCTTCATGAAGTTCCTGTCTCTGAGTTCTCTCGCAACAGGTCCGAAAATACGTGTTCCTACAGGCTGCATATCTTCCTTGATGATAACAGCTGCGTTCTGGTCGAACTTCACGTAGCTGCCGTCAGGTCTTCTGGCACCCTTCTTACTTCTGACTATGACTGCCCTGACTACTTCGCCCTTCTTAACGACTCCGCCAGGAGTAGCTTCCTTTACTGTGCAAACTATTACGTCACCTATGTTCGCGTACTGACGGTTTGTTCCGCCGAGAATGCTGATGCATAACAGTTCTTTCGCACCGGAATTGTCAGCGACTCTGAGTCTGCTTTCTGTCTGTATCATTTTCTGGTGCCTCCTTACTTAACTTTCTCTATGATGTTGACCAGTCTCCATCTCTTGTCCTTTGACAGAGGTCTGGTCTCCATGATTCTTACTTTATCGCCGATATTACATTCGTTGTTCTCATCATGAGCCTTAAGTTTCTTTGTCCTTTTTACAGCCTTGCCATAAAGAGAATGTCTTACGAAGTCTTCTACTGCGACTGTTACGGTCTTGTCCATCTTGTCACTGATGACCATGCCGACTCTTGTTTTTCTTCTGTTTCTTTCAACTGTCATAATTCATCCTCCTTTCTTATTCGGCTGCTTTGAGTTCTTTTTCTCTGATGATAGTTTTAACTCTGGCGATGTCTCTCTTGGTGTCCCTCATCTTGATAGGGTTCTCAAGCTGTCCGGTCACATGCTGGAATCTGAGATTGAACAGGTCCTGCTTCATCTTTTCCAGTTCAGCATTAAGTTCTTCCGGTGTCATTTCTCTCATTGTGCTAAGTTCCATTATGCTTCACCACCCTTTTCCTGAAGTTCGCTCTTGCTGGCGAATCTTGATTTAACAGGGAGTTTGTGAGAGGCAAGTCTCATGGCTTCTTTTGCCTGAGCTTCTGTGACTTCGCTTATCTCAAACATAACTCTTCCAGGTTTAACTACTGCTACCCAGTACTCAGGAGCACCTTTACCGGATCCCATACGTACTTCGGCAGGCTTCTTTGTTACTGGCTTATGCGGGAAAATCTTGATAAATACTTTTCCGCCTCTTTTTATAGATCTGGTCATTGCTATACGAGCCGCCTCGATCTGGTTTGATGTGATCCAGCCAGGCTCTGTAGCAACAAGACCATATTCTCCGTATGATATGGTATTGCCTTTTGTGGCTTTACCCTTCATCCTTCCTCTGTGGACTCTTCTGCGTTTAACGCGCTTTGGCATTAACATAACGCTTCCTCCTCTCTAAAGTCTATTCTTCAGCGTTCTCAGCTGCTTCTTCCTTCGGTTCTTCTGCAGGCGCTTCATTTACTGGAGCTTCTGTTTCAACAGCTTCTGTAGCTGCGGCTTCAGCTGCCTCTGCGTCAGCAGCCTCAGCTGCTTCTGCTTTTGCTTCTGCTGCTTCAGCTTCAGCTGCGGCTGCGGCCTTAGCTTTTTCAGCTTCAGGATCTTCCTTAGGTGTGTTTCTCTTACGAGGGTTAACTGCCTTCGGAAGCTTGTTCCTGTCGTCTCTGCCGCCTCTGCGTCTGTCGTCACGTCTGCCTCTTCTTTCGCCATCGCGTCTGTTTCTGTTGTCTCTTCTCTTGCGTCCGTCGCGTTTGCCGTCGCCTTCTTCGCGGATAGCGCTGTGAAGACCTTTATCGAGGATCTCGCCATGATTGATCCAGACTTTTACGCCGATTTTTCCGTATGTTGTGTCAGCTTCCGCAAAACCGTAATCGATGTCAGCTCTGAGAGTGTGAAGCGGAACGTTACCTTCGCTGTATTTTTCGCTTCTTGCGATCTCAGCTCCGCCAAGTCTTCCTGAACAAAGGACCTTTACTCCTTTTGCTCCGGCTTTCATGGTCTTGCCCATCGCCTGTTTCATAGCTCTTCTGAATGAAACTCTTCTTTCGAGAGCCTGAGCGATGTTCTCAGCTGTGAGCTGCGCGTCTACGTCTACTCTTCTGATCTCTTTGATGTCAATGCTTACTTCCTTGCCTGTCATCTTTGAAAGATCAGCCTTGAGCTGGTCAACTCCGTCTCCGGATCTTCCGATTACCATACCCGGTCTACCGGTGAGTACCGCAACTCTTACTTTACTTTCCGCAGCTCTTTCGATGAGTACCTTTGATACTCCTGCCGCGTATAATTTTTTCTTTACATATTCTCTGATTTTATTGTCTTCCACCAGGTAATCAGCAAAATTATCTTTGCTTGCAAACCATTTGGAATCCCAGTCTTTTATTATGCCAACTCTTAATCCATGTGGACTTACTTTCTGACCCATTCGCTGAACCTCCTATTCCTCATTCTTTTCTCTTAAAGTAACGCCTATATGACTGCTTCTCTTTAAGATCATTGACGCTCTTCCCTGGGCGCCAGCTCTCCATCTCTTCATAGTCGGTCCCTGATGAGCATATACTTCAGCCACATATAAATTGTCGATATCCATGTCTTTTACATCTGCGTTGGCTGCAGCAGACTGGACTACTTTTTCAACAAGCTCCGCGCCCTTGCCGGGTGTGAACTTGAGGATTGTCAATGCCTCGTTCAAATCCTTGCCTCTTACAAGATTAACAACGGGTTTGAGTTTGATAGGAGACATTCTTACATACTTTGCAACTGCTTTTGCTTCCATTTCTGATTATCTCCTTTCTTACTCTGACTTGGTTTTCTTATCTGCGGAATGTCCTCTGTATGTTCTGGTCGGAGCAAACTCTCCAAGTCTGTGTCCTACCATATCTTCTGTTATATATACAGGAACGTGTTTTCTTCCGTCATGAACTGCGATAGTGTGTCCGACCATCTGCGGGAAAATAGTTGAAGGTCTTGACCAGGTCTTTACGACTTTCTTATCATTTGCCGCGTTCATATCGTCTATTGCCTTCAGCAGTTTCTTGTCGACGAAAGGACCTTTTTTAAGCGATCTTGCCATTTTGCTGCTCCTTCCTACTTATCTTTCCTACGTTTAACGATATACTTATCTGACTGTTTGTTCTTCTTTCTGGTCTTGTAACCGAGTGTCGGCTTACCCCACGGTGTTACCGGACTTACACGACCGATACCAGCCTTACCTTCACCACCGCCGTGCGGATGGTCGTTCGGGTTCATTACAGAACCTCTGACTGTAGGTCTGATACCCATGTGTCTTTTTCTTCCGGCTTTACCAATCTGAATGTTCTGGTGTTCTTCATTGCCGACTTCGCCGATCGTGGCTCTGCACTCGATCCTTACTCTTCTCACTTCTCCGGAAGGAAGTCTCACCTGAGCGAATTTTTCTTCCTTAGCCATGAGCTGAGCGCCGTTTCCTGCGGCTCTTACCATCTGAGCGCCTTTTCCAGGCTTGAGCTCGATGTTGTGGATCAGAGTACCTACCGGGATATTTTCAAGAGGAAGTGCATTTCCTACTTTTATATCTGATGCCGGGCCTGACTCGATCACATCGCCTACTGACAGTCCGTTAGGAGCAATTATGTATCTCTTCTCGCCGTCAGCGTATGTAATAAGTGCGATATTGGCTGTTCTGTTAGGATCATATTCAATAGTAGTAACTTTACCGGGGATGTCATCCTTGTTTCTCTTGAAGTCGATGATCCTGTACTTTGGTCTGTAACCGCCGCCTCTGTGTCTTACAGTTATCTTACCTCTGGAATTTCTTCCTGCATGCTTCTTGAGCGTTACTGTAAGTGATTTCTCCGGAGTACTTGTAGTGATCTCCTCGAATGTGGAAACTGTCATTCCTCTGAGGCCAGGGGTCGTTGGATTGTATTTCTTGATTCCCATTTTACTGCTTACCTCCTACTAAAGACTCTGGAAGAATTCGATTTCTTTACTGTCGTCTGTGAGAGTAACGATAGCTTTCTTTGTGGCAGCTGTCATACCCTTGTTTCTTCCAATTCTCTTTTCTTTG
>JAUMVF010000051.1 GCA_030530305.1 Bacillota bacterium | reverse complement strand
CAGCGTCTGGGCTTTTTTCTTGAGCTTGCTGTACTTGACAGTTGCTGTCTTTGCCTTGATCTTCAGCGAGTAGGTTATGCCATCCAGCCCCGAAAGTTGATCTAATATGTATTCCAGATACTCTTTACTTGATGCCATTCTTCACACTTCCAAATTACCCTGACATCTAAATGGTCTACTCTACCCGTGACATTAAGACTACCGTCTCCACATGCCTGGAGACAATGATATTAATGTCATCAGTAAGAGGAAATTTATCCAGGCGAGCGGCTCTGACTAAACAAGTCAATATAGCATACTGTTATCTAATGCTCTCATTTAAATAACTGTTTATTCTTTCAATTGGAAATACATCTTCAATATCAGCAATTAGGTACTTTGAATCATCAAGTTTATCCGCATTGACTATTGCTAAATACTCATCAATAACCTTCCGATCTATTGTAATTTTTCCACTTCCAGCCCAGTGTCTATCTTCTCCGTTCTTTTTTACTCTTGAAATCCAATATTCATCACCTGTTTCTATGTCGATATAATTACTGTATACTCCATGATACTTCTGGAATGCATGGTCATTAAAATAGATTGTCTTTCCGGATTTCGATTCTTTAACATTTCCTATCCAGGCAGGACCATTATCGTTATACCCGGTTTTTAATTCGATGTATCTAATGTCCATGATTAAATCCTCCAACATTTACCCAGAATTCGTTTTCTATACAATAGTTCTATAGTCTCGACCCGCCTCGAGACATCGAGACTACGACCTCGCAATGGGTCGAACGCGGGAACATGTCTACCGGCGCGGCTTTAATGAATCTGAATCCCTTTCCGGTCAGGATCTTTATATCTCTGGCAAGGGTCGCCGGATCGCATGAGACATATACTATCCGTTCGACTGCCGAATCTGCTATTGCGTCAAGAAGCGCCGGATCGCATCCTGCCCGTGGCGGGTCCACAAAAGCAACTGTCGCGTTCCTGGCTCTTTCAGCCAGCTGTGTTTTAAAATCAGGGCCGTCTTTGCTTTCGTGCTCCGGAGTCTTTCTTTCAATTATCTTCTTCAGTTCAACCTCTGCCTTCCCGCAGATGTAAGCCGCATTGGTAATTCCGTTTATGACCGCATTCCTGTTTGCATCGAGAATCGCCTGCTTCTCTGACTCGATCCCTATGACAAAACCCGCTTTATCTACGCACCAAAGACCAATTGTACCTGTGCCGCAGTAAAGATCAAGGATGGTCTCATTTCCCGTGAGTCCCGCAAATTCACGCGCTTTGTCATAAAGCGTTATCATCTGGGCAGGATTGGTCTGGTAGAAAGATCTGGGCGATATTTCAAACTTCAGGCCGCCGGCTTTATCTATTATCGTGTTTTTCCCTGCCACGGTGATACACTTATCTCCCATGGCTGGTCCGTTCTTATCTTTGTTTATGTTCAGGATCACGCTTTCCAGTGAATATCCTGCTTCGTAGATGCTGTCGTCGAGATACCCGACCAGTTTCTCTATTCCGGGTATCTCCTTGCCGTTTATTACAAGTACCACCATTACTTCACCGGACCCGAAGGCAGTCTTCACGATCATCTGTCGCATGAGTCCCTTCCCTTTTTTCGGATTCCAGACAGTAATCTGTTCTTCCGCCAAGAACCTTCTGAGTGCCTCAGCAGCTGCCATTGCCGCATCAGTCTGTATCAGACATTCGCTGCAGTCATATACGCGATTAGTCTTTGCCTGGACGAATCCCACCTTTCCGCCTGGGCCGATAGACAAAACTGCTTTATTTCTGAATCTTACCGGGCCTGCCTTACTTTCGCACTCCATGGCAGCGATTTTTTCTATTACGGGATCCTCTATGCCGCCAAGTCTTATGAGTTTCTGCCTAAGCTGCTCCTCTTTGAGTTCGAGCTGTCCTTCATAATCCACCCCGGACAGACTGCATCCACCGCATTCCGCAAAGTACGGACATTCCGCTTCTATCCGGTGCTTCGACGGTTCTATGAGGGAAGTCATTTCAGCAATGGCATATCTTTTCTTCACTTTCGTGATCTCGGCTTCAGCCTTGTCCCCCTTCACTGCTCCGTCAACAAAAACAGCCAGGCCATCTGTTCTGCCGATGCCCTGGCCGAGATCACTCATATCTGTTATTTCTAAAGTAATTTTCTGTCCCTTTTCGACCATTTCACGCTCCTGTATCACTTTATCTGCCATGACCCCTATATCTTCTCAGCGATCTCCTCTATCCTCTTGAGCCGTTTGTTTA
The DNA here is from genome assembly GCA_030530305.1 of Bacillota bacterium. Taxonomy (GTDB): domain Bacteria; phylum Bacillota; class Clostridia; order Peptostreptococcales; family Anaerovoracaceae; genus RGIG7111. Next base: position 9,170 of record JAUMVF010000051.1, on the reverse strand, counting down.
TTCCGGATTTTTTCATAGGCGGATCCAGCATCTCACCCAGTTCCTCAAGAGTGGCTTCCGGATTCTCAAGTCTTAAGAGCGCAGTGATCCTCAGCTTTTCAGGAAGTGATTTGAGACCCTTAGACTCTGCTATCTTTTTTATAGCCGATATCTGCCTTGATGATGTGGCCAGCGCCTTGTCTATGTTTGCCTGATCGCAGTTGCTCTGCCGGTTTGCCGCGTTCCGCATCTCCTTTGTGAGCACTACGTCTTCAAATATGAAATACTGGGAATGGGCTCCCATTATAGCCAGAATGTCTTTGATCTGGCCGGAATCCTTTACGTATGTCACGTAGGACTTTTTTCTTGAGGCGACCTTCGCGTGCAGATCCACGAAACTGTTTATGAGTTTCTTCGTGTCGCCCGCAAGTGTCTCTGTTGATGTCACGATCTCAAAATGATAACCCTTTTCCGGGTTCGTTATTGTCCCGGCGCCAAGGAAAAGCCCTCTCAGGTACGCTTTCCTGCAGCATTTTGTCTTTATTACGCCGTCATAGATGCCGTCGCTTATATAATCCATTCCCTCGCGGATCATGAATATTCCGGTCTCCCTGAGGATCTGCTCGCTGAGCTGATCCGGGCCGATGGTGATCATATAGATCCTTCTCTTTCTCAGGGATTCGCTCTGCCCCACTTCAAGCCCCGCGTCTATTTTGAAATAATCTTTTAACAGTTTCTTGAAATGTCTTGCGACCGCTGCGTTTTCTGTAACAGTAACTATCTTGAATTTGCCGCCGCCCGCCAGCCTTATACTTCCGCACACGCGAATAAAACCGGCTATTTCAGCCAGCATGCAGCACTTTTTCTCTGGTGTTATCCTGGATAATTCCTGCTTTGTATCTGAAGAAAAAGACATAGAAAACTCCTGCGCGTTATTTATTCTGGTCCACGTCTCTGTGATTGAGTATCACGTTTTTACCTGCTTCTTTGAATATCCTTGCCATCTCTTCCGCTATAGCCACTGACCTGTGCTGACCGCCGGTGCAGCCGAACGCTATATTGAGATGGTATTTCCCTTCATTAACATAAAATGGAATAAGGTCAACAATCATGTCTTTCATTTTGCTGATGAATTCCCTGGAAGCCTTTTGTTTCAACACGTAGTCGGAAACCGGCTTATCTCTGCCGTTCAGCTTCTTAAGCTCCGGTATATAGTACGGATTAGGTATGAACCTTACATCTATAATTATATCTGCCCCAAGCGGCAATCCGTGTTTATACCCGAATGAAAGTATGTTGACGATAAAATTCTCTTCGCTCTTCCCTACAGAAAACATTTCTTTTATTTCTCTGTAAAGGTCTGCCGGCTTCATGTTTGACGTATCAAGCGTTATATCCGCTTTATCACGCAGATCTTTCAGTCTTTCACGTTCCTTTTTTATACCTTCCGTAGTGCTTCCGGAAGAAGCCAGCGGATGATTCCTTCTGGTCTCGCTGTAACGGCGAATAAGAACCTGATCTGACGCCTCAAGAAAAACTATCTTATGAGGTATCTCTTTATCATGGAGATCCGCCAGCGCGTTTTTGACATCATCAAGCAGCGCCCCTCCTCTGGCGTCAATGACAAAGGCAGCCTTTTCAAGTTCGGTATTCTCTTCGGCTGCGATATCCATAAAATTGTTGATGAGTTTCGGAGGCATATTGTCTATACAGTAGTACCCCAGATCCTCAAGTGCGTTTGCCGCCTGCGATTTTCCCGATCCCGATAATCCGGAAATAATTACGATCTCCATCGTCCTTTACCTCTTCCTGTTATTATTCACGTTATTCTTTCTGTTCCACAGCAGCGATATTCACTATGCGTTCAGGATCAAGCCCTGCCGCGAGAGCCCGTTTCAGGCCGCCCTCAAAAGTCCCTACTCTTTCAGGCTTATGAGCGTCGCTGCTTATTATGAACCTTACATCCTCTTTCTTGGCGATCTCCAGCTCTTTTACTGTAAGATGGGGATGCCAGGTGCTTATTTCCATTATGGTATCTGTTTCCGCGCACGCTTTTGCGATCTCATCCATGAATACAGGCCCTTTCGCCCCGGGGTGTGTAAGTACTTTGATATCGTTCCGTTTAAGGGCATTCACGATCATCTCTGTATTGATTATCCTCGCCGTATCGATACGGCCTCCCAGCTTCTTTGATATCATCCAGTTGGGGATGCAGTGGGCGTTCCTTGTACCAAAGTGATATCCGGCCAAAAGAAAGTCGTATTCCCCCGCTTCCTGAGGTGAAACGTCCAGTCCGCAGCCTGTCTCCGATATATTCGCCTCCACGCTGAAATATATCTTTATCTGGGGATAAACATTTCTTAACCTGTTTATCTCCGCTTTCATTTCCGGGATCTTTTTCTTTTTCAGGCCATAAAAAACATGTCCCGGACCGTGATCGGATATGGCCACTTCATCGAGTCCTCTTTCGATGGCTGCGACTACATTCTCCTCCATGGTTCCCACCGCGTGTTTCCCGCCGATCCTGGATTCCGAATAAATGGTATGCGTATGATAATCAAATGTCATTCTGTAACTGCTCATTATTCGTCCTCACCGATTATCCTTACTTCAGGCTGAAGCTCAACACCGAACTTATCCTTTACTGTCGCCTGTACCACTTCCTTCAACTGAACTATATCAGAAGCAGTCGCGTTTCCCGTATTGATAACGAATCCGCTGTGCAATTCCGATACCTGCGCTCCGCCTACTGTGAGGCCTTTGAGCCCGGCGTCCTGTATGAGTTTCCCTGCGTAATATCCTTCCGGCCTCTTGAAAAAACTTCCTGCGCTCGGCTTGTCCACCGGCTGCTTGGAATTTCTCTTTTCAGCCAGTTCACGGATCTTGTTTCTGATAGTCAGTTTATCGCCCTTCTTAAGTTTCAGAGTGACCTCCAGAACTATATCACCTGTTTCATAAAGTTTGCTGTGTCTGTAGGAAAGCTCCAGTTCTTCATTTGTCATAGTGAAGATCCTGCTGCCGTCTTTTGCCGCTACTCTGACGCTTTCAAGTATCTGGACTATCTCGCCGCCGTATGCTCCCGCGTTCATAAAGGCAGCTCCGCCTATGCTCCCGGGTATGCCGCTGGCAAACTCGAATCCCTCGAGACCCGCGTCCAGAGCTTCATTGGCCACCTGAGTCATCAGAGCGCCGCTTCCCGCGATAAGTTTTTCCCCCTCAACGCGTATATCGGAAAAAGCATCTCCTATTTTAACGATGACGCCTCTATATCCTCCGTCTTTCACAAGTATATTTGTGCCGTTTCCCATGACCATATACTCCGCGCCGCTTCCGGCAAGGGTTTTGAGCGCATACATGAGCTGCTCCTCGTTTTCAGGGATAACGAGGATATCCGCTTGTCCGCCCGCTTTGAATGATGTGTATTCCTTCATATCGGCGTTACGGATGACCGCGCTTTCCGGCAGTTCTTTTTTCAGTATATCGATGATCTGCGTCACTTCTGTTTCCTCCTGTTTCAAATATATAAAAGGCTTCTTCCCGTAAAATGAAAGAAGCCGCTCTTATCTTATATCTTTATCTCTTTCTTTTTCTTCTTATCAGGCGGGTTTCTGTACTGATCCACTTTGTAATCATTGAGATCCACGGAGTACCCTTTCTCCGCAAGTTTCTTATTGACGCCCTTGGACAGGTACGCGTAGATGACTGCGAAGATCGGTATGCCGAGGATCATTCCCGGGAATCCGAAGAGGCCTCCGCCTACCAGTATAGCGAACATTACCCAGAAACTTGAAAGTCCCGTTGTCTCGCCCAGGATCTTCGGTCCGATGATATTTCCATCGACCTGCTGCAGTATGATTATGAATATCACGAAGTACAGAGCTTCCTTAGGATCCACGACCGCAAGCAGCAGCGCTGAAGGAATAGCTCCGATGAACGGTCCGAAGAACGGTATGATATTGGTCAATCCGATTATGCAGCTTATGAGCAATGCGTAATGCCATCCGAAGATCGTCATGAATATGAAGCAGATGATCCCGATGATAAGTGAATCTATAAGCTTGCCGTTTATGAACTTGCCAAACTGCAGATTTGTGAATCTGGCAAGATTGAGAAGCTTTTCTGATCTTTTCTCTTTGAAGAGAACCAGTATGAGCTTCTTGCTCTGTGCCGCGAAGTATTCCTTGCTGTTCAGGAAATATACGCATATAACGATCCCGATGAAGAAGTTCTTGAAGAACGCAAGCATTCCCATTACGCCGGCCTGTATGCCGGAAGCCAGATTGTCGTATTCAGGAAGAAGCGTCTTCTGTATGAAATCGGTCAGGTTGGATCCCGCGTCGCTGATCCATGTGACAATCGTCTTCTGGAACGCAGGAAGTTTATCCGCGTCAGTAGTCATCCATGTCTGAAGGTCTTCAACAGCCTTTGACAGTTGCTCTCCCACACTTATCAAACTGTTTATCAGATCAGGAACGATGAGCCATACCGCACCAATCACAACAACCAGGAAACATACCATGGATACGATCGTCGCTATGGCCTTGGAGAATGACATCGCGCGTTTCGCGATTTTTTCATTAGCCTCGAAACGCGGAAGACATTTGCGCATCATAAAGTTGTATATAGGACAAAGAAGGTACGCAAATACCAGACCGTAAACAAACGGCATAAGTATATCGGCGATCTTGCCGAGTCCTTCCGCAAGACCGTCTGCTCTTGCAATAATGAAATAGAGAATAACCGCAGCCGCAATTACTCCGAATGCTGTTATACCCCATTTGATTTGGTTTTCATTCGGTGTATATTTCATAACATATTCATTCTACACTATATCCTATGCATTATCCAGTCAATTTTTTCTAAAAAATATTCATAATATGCATAGATTTATTCAGAAAAGCCTTGATTTTATGTATTATTTATGTATAATTATTCTTGTACTTAATTTTTTATGCAGTCGATGCATTTTTATATGTATTTAAATGAATAAACAGGAGGTATTTAAAATGGCTGAACAGAAAGAAAAAGTCGTACTGGCTTATTCAGGAGGACTTGACACATCAGTAATCATTCCATGGCTCATGGAAAACTATGATTATGAAGTAATCGCTGTATGCTGCAACGCAGGACAGAAAGAAGATTTCGAAGCGATCAAGCAGAAGGCTCTGGACACAGGCGCTACAAAAGCATTCGCTCTCGATATCCAGGAAGAATTCATCACAGACTATATCTGGCCTACTCTCAAGGCTGACGCTATCTATGAGGATGAATACATGCTCGGAACTTCCATGGCAAGACCTCTCATGGCAAAGAAGCTTGTAGAGATCGCTGAACAGGAAGGCGCATGGTACATCTGCCACGGCTGCACAGGTAAAGGAAACGACCAGGTAAGGTTCGAGACCACTATCAAGGCTCTGAACCCTGCTATCAAGATAATCGCTCCATGGAGATTCTGGGATTTTGAATCCAGAGAAGATCTGCTTAGCTACGCGGCAGACCACAACATCCCTATCGCACAAAGCACAGAAAAGATCTACAGCCGTGACGAGAATATATGGCACATCTCACACGAAGGCGGCGAGCTGGAAAACCCATGGAACGAACATTATGACACCATCCACGTTCTGAGCGTTCCGCCGGAAGCTGCTCCGGATGAAAAGACATATGTGGACATCGATTTCGTAAAAGGCGTTCCTGTTGCTGTTGACGGTGAAAAACTTGGCCCTGTTGAACTTCTCACAAAGCTCAACGAACTCGGATCGAAAAACGGCGTAGGAACAGTAGATATTATCGAAAACCGTCTCGTTGGTATGAAATCAAGAGGCGTTTACGAGACACCGGGAGGCACTATCCTCTTCGCTGCTCACAAAGCACTCGAAAAACTCATTCTCGACAGAGACACGACTCAGTACAAGAAGATCGTTTCAGAGAAATTCGCCCAGCTGGTATATGACGGACTTTGGTTCACACCGCTGCGAGAAGCCATCTCTGCATTCGTTGATTCAACACAGGAACTGGTAACAGGTACTGTAAAAATGAAGCTGTACAAAGGCAGCGCAACAGCAGTAGCGCGTAAATCCGAGAACTCCCTCTACAACGAAGAGTTCGCTACATTCAGTAAGGACGACGTTTACAACCAGAGCGATTCCGAAGGGTTCATCAACCTCTTCTCACTGCCGCTCAAGATCCGCGCTATCCAGAAACAGATCAAAGAAGGAGGAGCTAAGCCAAATGAAGCTTTGGAAAGGAAGGTTCTCAAAGGAGGCGAATTCATCCGCTGATGAATTCAACGCTTCCATTGGTTTTGACCAGAGACTTTATAAACAGGACATCACAGGCAGCATAGCCCACGCCCGCATGCTGGGACGTCAGGGCATCATATCAAAAGAAGATTCTGACCTTATCGTAAAGACACTTGGTGAGATCCTTGAAGATATTGAAGCGGGAAAAGTGGAGTTCAGCATAGAGGCTGAAGATATCCATATGAATATAGAGACTATCCTCACTCAGCGGATCGGCGACGTTGGCAAAAGGCTCCATACAGCCAGGAGCCGGAATGACCAGGTCGCAGTAGATTTCCGTCTTTACCTCAAAGACGACATCGCTGAGATCGGGGAATGCCTCGACAAACTGCTTCACACGCTGGCAGATCTCGCAGAAAAGAATCAGGACACAGTAATGCCCGGATACACTCATCTGCAGAGAGCGCAGCCTGTGACCCTTGCATATCACCTTCTGGCTTACTACCAGATGTTCAAACGTGACAAGAGCAGATTCTCAGACTGTCTTGACAGAATGGATCTGTGCCCTCTCGGTTCGGGAGCGCTTGCAGGCACCACTTATGAGACCGACAGACAGTTCCTTGCTGACGAGCTCGGTTTCAAAGGCGTTACCGCAAACGCTATGGATTCAGTAGCTGACAGGGATTTTGCGCTTGAATTCTTAAGCGCATGCTCCATCACCATGATGCATCTTTCACGTTTCTGCGAAGAACTCATCAACTGGAGTTCTGTTGAATTCGGTTTCATCGAGATCGATGATTCATTTTCTACAGGCAGCAGTATAATGCCTCAGAAAAAGAATCCGGATATGGCCGAACTCATCCGCGGCAAGACCGGCAGAGTCTACGGGGACATGACTGCCCTGTTCACTATCACAAAAGGTCTGCCCCTCGCGTATAACAAAGATCTGCAGGAAGACAAACCTCCTGTCTTTGACGCAGGCGATACAGTGAAAGATTCCATCAACATATTCACTGAGATGATCTCCACCATGGATGTCAGAAAAGAGAATATGGAGCACGCGGCAAAATACGGATATATGAATGCTACAGACGCAGCTGACTATCTGGTGCAGAAAGGTATCCCCTTCCGTGACTGTCACGAGATCATCGGAAAGATCGTGCTTTACTGCATAGGCAAAGGCATCGCCATCGAAGACCTCACTATGGAAGAGTTCAAAGGCTTCTCGGACAAATTCGATGAAGATATATACGACGCCATTGCCATACGCAACTGCATAAAAGCCAAGAAGTCAGAGGGTTCCACCTCGTTCGAAAGTGTTAAAAAACAGCTTGAACAGGTGAAAAAAGAACTGTAACCAAACCGTTGACGGAAACTGTAACGGACCTTTAAAACCACCTCATAAATAAACAGCCCGCCTTTTACTCAGAGGCGGGTTTTTGTACAAAGACGTTCTTTCACATAAAGGGAGCTTTTGCATATCGGTTTTCAAATCGTTTATGTGATATAATGAACTGAAGAAATTCATAAAGAATTCTTTGAAGGAATTGATAAAGAAATCTATATGGGACGAAACGGCGCTTTATACGGTCGTTTTCATTCGAAAGGAGCTGATCCCATGTTCAGTATAAATCTACCCGATTATTTCTACGATCTGAGTCCGGTCTCGATCACTCTCAGGCTGGTGCTCGCAGTTATCTTCGGAGGAATAATAGGACTGCAGAGAGAATCCCGGGGCCAGTTTGCCGGTTTCAGAACTCACATACTCGTATGTGTCGGAGCCGCTCTTGCTATGCTCACAAACCAGTACATATGCGAATTCTTCACAGGCACTCACGATCCTGCCCGTCTGGGAGCGCAGGTCATCACCGGCGTAGGTTTTCTAGGCGTTGGAACCATACTCATAACCGGAGGCCACAAGATCAAAGGACTGACTACCGCCGCCGGACTCTGGGCATCTGCATGTCTGGGACTTGCAGTAGGGATCGGGTTCTACTTCGGAGCACTTATAGCTGCCGTAATAATCTTTATATCCCTTGCGCTTATGCCTAAGCTTGAGGCTGCCGTAATGGCCAGATCGCGCCGCACTGAGTTTTACGCGGAGCTGGATTCGATACCATCCATGAAAGCCCTAAGCAGCTTTATGGAGTCCAAAGGTATACGCATACTTGAACGCTCGACCAGCAGCGCTCCGCCTGTTTTCTCTGACAGCGTTGCGCTTCTTATAACGGCCATCTGCCCCAGCGGTGAAGACCGCATAAAACTGATCGAACAGATGAATGAACTAGAATATGTAAGACTGGTGGAGGAAATATGAAGATACTCGTCCTGAGTGACACTCACGGTGATATAAGTATGGCTAAGAAGATCTGGGCATCACTGGATGACCTCGATCTTGTGCTTCATCTAGGAGACTATTATGAAGATGCTGAAAAGCTCGCAGCCTACGTACGCACCAGAGTGATCGCGGTCCATGGCAATATGGATTTCGAAGGCGACTCTCCCCTTCACAGAATAATAGATACCGAATACGGCCCCATACTTATTACCCACGGTCACTGTGACAGAGTCCGCGCTTCTTACGACAAGCTTCTTTACCGAGCGGAAGAAGCCGGTTGCAAAGCCGTCCTCTTCGGTCACACTCATGTAGCGGTCAACGAAGTCATTGACGGCATCCATGTGGTCAATCCCGGAAGTCTTACCCGTCCGCGTGACGGTGCCGCAGGATCCTACGCTGTCATAGAAACATCTGAAGACAGATTCGACTGCAGAATAATCAGGACAGACGGCAACTCTGAAAAGAACGGCGGGAAGAACTCTAAAGCAAAAGCCGGAATGCTCAGAAGCATATTGAACTACAGCGACAGGCTGTGAAACCTGTGCCGGTTATGGTATCATATCCTTACAGGCACACATCTCAGCTATAACTATTTATAGAGGATAATACTG
>JAUMVF010000168.1 GCA_030530305.1 Bacillota bacterium | reverse complement strand
GCAGCTTGACTTCTGATCGTGTCCGTCTCGGCCCAGGGACGTTATATTCGATACTTTCCACCTTTCAGGACGAAAAAATCATTGAGAAGATGGAGCCCGAAGGAAGACGAATCCCCTACCGCATGACAGATAAAGGAGAGCAGTTGTTTCAGGAGGAGGTTCAGCGTCTTCGAAAATGCTTAGCAGACGTTGATAGGATACATAGAACAGTAGAGAGTTCAGAAACAGACAAAATCAATGCAGGTCAAAACAAACTGACACCAGCTTTTGCGGGACAGTAACACACCAAAGGAAGGTGCATCATGGGCAGAGACAAGACGAAATACATTCCTTTTGGAGTTTATGAATATGAATATATGGAGGCGTGGCTTGAGGATTTGGCACGAAAAGGCTGGATCCTGAAAAGCATGTATGCCTGCTTCGCGACGTTTGAAGAGAGTGAGCCTAAAGAACTGCGCTACAGAATCGTCCCTAATGCGGCATTTAAGGCAGAAGATGAGGAAATATCTTTTTATGAAGAAAACGGCTGGCATTTCGCGGATTGCAGCAGAGGACTGAATGTGTTCTACTGCGAAGGTCCTCAGATACCGGAACTCTTCACCGATACCAAAAGTTTTTCGAAACGAACAAGGGGATATGCAATCGCTGCCGGAATTGCTGTGTTAGGATTCGGATATCTGTTATGGCAAAATCTCTCAAACGGGTACGACCTCTTCTGGGGTGACGACGGACTCCTTCATACGATTCACGAAACGGGCGCTTTGTTATTTCTGTCATTATCCGTACTGCTCGTTTTGGCTGTTGTCGTTTCCCTTTGGTGCATGATCAAGTATGCATTGCACGCGAAACGCATTGCTTTTGAACAGAAAATAGAGAGAAAACGGAATTATCGTAGGATAGCCGCTGCGAATAAAGCATGGATGTCAGTTGCTCTGGCCTGCGTAGCGGGCATGATCATCGGATGGGCAATGACAGCAATCAGTTATAATGATGTTCCGGAGGTACAGAATAAAAACCATCCCGCCAGCCTGGAACAGGTGGATTCGGAATTCAGCACCGCAATAGATACTGTGCTGACGATGCAGGCAGAGGGGCACTGGCCGGACAGTTATGATTACTGGGTCACGCCTAAGAAAACCATTCTGTTTTCTGAATACAAGGAAGTGTACGCAGAATACTCGGACTCCGATATCAGCGATACAGGGGCTTTGCAGATACACAATGACCCGGAAGGGACGCCGATATTATCTGAAGAGCGCTATTATTGGGGCATGTATGCAAAAGCCAGGTCTGAGAAGATTGCAGCACGTTATTTAGAAGAAAACAGACAGTCCGTTATCAAAGACGATCTGGTCAATAAGCTTGGAAGCGATGAAAAGACGTTTTCTGCTAAAGGTTTTGATGAGGCATATTATCTCCATACCTATGACATCGGATATCAGTACCTGTTTCTCCGCAAAGGCAAAGAAATCGAATATATCTGTTATCTGGGACCAGAAAAACTGGAGGATCATATTGAAGAAATAATTGGAGACTTGAGCAACTAGCAGATTCAAAGAGAAAGAGAAGCCTTTTTTTTACTATCCACGATTCGTAGACTGATTCCTGCCAAAGTTCTTTGCTCATTATGCAGTTGTTGTCTATAATGAATACAGGAGGGCTTAACCATGGAGGCAGCTTCAGTTGGAAAAAGGATTGCAGAGCTGCGCAAGCAGGAAGGATTAACGCAAAAGCAGCTCGCAGATAAACTTGGTGTTTCTAATAAGACAATATCCAAATGGGAAACCGGTGAAGGGTTCCCAGATATTACAATGATTCCTAAACTGTCTGCCATTTTTAACGTTTCCTCTG
>JAUMVF010000167.1 GCA_030530305.1 Bacillota bacterium | reverse complement strand
AAGATACATAAACGCTGCAACCTTACGGCCACATGCAAGAAGGAGGTTGTCCCGGTAACTTTCAAGGGAGAGAAGTGTATTCAGCAGATTGCTGCTGAGTACGAGATCTATCCGGATTCGACGGAGGAAACCGCCACGCGCTCCCCGGGCATACTAAAACGCCTTCGGAAAAATGTGGGTATACAATAAGAATAATAAAGCTCAAATGTATAGTATTGATGCACCGCATGGAAATTTCGATATGAATCAGGAAATACATAAATACTATTTTGACAAGCTGTGTGAAAGAAATTTTATTTTTTTTAAATGCGAAAACGGGTCGCAGTATCTGCTTTCGCGTTCGATGTGTTCGTATATTCCGGAGTTGCCGCCGGGTGCCCGAGCATATCCCATCAAAAGGAATTCACAGGAATGGAATACATGGGGCACAAGATGGATTTCTTTTTTGAGACGGTATTTTGGACGTGAAGACGAAACCCGCATTCCCTCACCTGAGCACTACGCTCTTTTGCAAGTGGGTTTTCAGTCTGCTGCAGATACTGTTTATTTTATGGCAAATGGTGCGGTCATTCACTTTTTCTTAAAGGAGGACCGAGAGAAAATTCGTTTTTATACCGGAAAGCAGGCTGAGGAGAAAGGTATTCTCATTCAGGATTATAGGCACAATTCCTCATATAAAAAGGTTCCCGTCTATGAAGAAGGGAAAGAGGGCCTTTATCCTATAGAAGGCGGATATATTGTCAAACCCGGTTTTTGTATAAGCGGTGAGCTTTACGATATGAGTGCTTTTCAAATGAATCCTATTGAAAATGCGCTCAGTATCGACTTTGTACAAGGCTCTTTCAGTTTCGCAGAATATCCGGAAGAAAGCCGTGCCTTCAGAGAACTTCCTTCGCTTTTCTCTGAACTGTCAGGTTCTGCGTTTGACTTCCAAGCATGGGAAAGGGCAATGAAGGCGAACTCCATTCCTCCGGAACATAACTGTGTTCATCCGTTTTATCAAGATGGTGTATGTGTCGCTGAACTGGTAATAGTCAATTTGATATGGGGAACTTCTTATTATCCTTACCATGATTCATATGTGCTTTTACTACGCTACTCTCCGGTAGTAGAATCATGTGTTATTCAACTTGTCGACCTTGTTTCGGAAAAACATCCCGGTATCAAATTGGTGGGAATCGAAGAGGTTGTAGACGAATAGAAGCCTTTTCTTCGCGCGAGCGGCGCGTAGCATTTTGAAACGCGGCCCGGGCTGCGCACTTACAGCGACACGCGAAGAAAGCAATGCGTCCCCATGCCGGCGCCGGAGAGTAAGACCGAGATCAAGCCGGAAGAGATGCCGCATGACACACTTTCTGCCTGTAAACGCGGCCCGGAACTGATAGACTCCCTTTGACCTCAACTTTATCCCTCTATGGGATGGCAATGAAATAAAACGAGAAACTACATGAAAGCGAAAACATATCTTATTCTTGATACCGTTTTGGTATTATGTCTCATAGCCTTTCAGGCAGCTCCCGGTATTGCGGATATGCTGAAATATCTACCGGATCAGGTGGCATTCGGCATCTATCTTGCCCTGCTCTTCACAAGTGACTTCTACTGGTTTAAGACTCTTTTCTCTATTCGGCAGATCAGATCTCACAGGATACTCTGTTTTCTGATTTTTACATTCCTGACCCTGATCAATTTTGTCTGTACGACAGAGGTGGTCTTGGGTGTGATATCGACGATCTTCCATCTATCCTGAGCTGCGTCGTTGATAAATGGGTTAATATATTGGGCTGAAGCATTGATTAGATTCGGAGAATCGCCTTAAAAAGGACTCACGCAAGAATGGTATGGAGACTTGTATGAAGCTTGACA
>JAUMVF010000166.1 GCA_030530305.1 Bacillota bacterium | reverse complement strand
AAGACGATAGTCAGATTGTCGCAGTAGTCAGCCGGAAGATGTTCGCAACGAGGTCAAACAGTATCGTGCGGATCACTTCCATTTAATGCAGCATATAAGAGGCGGGTGCTTTTCACTTTAGAAACACCAAATAATACAAAAATACTACTAATAATAATATCAAACAGTGACGGACGCAAGGATAATGCAGATCATGGGAACGTCTTCAGCCAGGTGGATATTATTCGTAATTTCTCACTGCATTCGCCTCTTATATATATAAGAAAACAACATGCCCGCAGAAGGGAATCGTGGCGATCGAGAGGATCGCCTTGACACTCGATTAGAGTATTAGACTTAGGACCATATGACAGGAAGAAAAGTATGAAGGTTATCAGAGAGATATGCGTAGCCGGAGCGGTGATCGATGTATCAATAAAACCCACTCAGAAGCAGCTGAGCGTGAGAGCACCGAAAAGTAGACCGACAAGAGAGGCAGTGATCAAGAATAATGCACGGATTGCCGAGAAACGGCTCACGAGGATCATAAATGCGAACTTCTTCCCGGGAGATTGGCACGTGACGCTGACATATGCCGAGGTGGTATCTCCGGCAGAGGCAAAGAGGGAACTGGATAACTTTATTCGGAGGATGAGAAGGGAATTCAAGAAAAAAAAAAAAGGAAATGAAGTTCGTAGCTGTGACGGAGTACGAGAATCATAGAATCCATCATCACATCGTAATGAGTTACGTTCAGGGGGAGATAATCGCGTCTCAGTGGAAGAAGGGGCGTGCCAGATATACAGGACTGGATAGGTCCAGGAACTACAAGGCGCTGGCGAACTACCTGATCAAGGAGACACAAAAAACGTTCCGGAAACCGGACAACATGACGAAGTGCCGTTATCGCTGTTCACGGAATATGATAAAGCCGGTGGTAGTACAACAGGAAGTAAGAATCAGCCAGGCTTGGGAATCTCCGAAAGCATTCAAAGGCTACACGGTGGACGAGGAATCCATCCGGAGATTTGAGAATCCATGTACTCACATTCCGCAGCTGGAATATGTGATGATATCCGATGATCCGGTACCGAGGATTAAGAAGTGGCGGAACGGAACAGCCGTGAAGGCGACAGAGACATACCAAAGGGCGGACGCCATTAAGCAAATGGAAATGCAAGATTATGCGGCATGGCATACTGTATAGGCCGGCCATTGTTTGAGCGCGGGAAAGCGGAGGGCGTGCATTGACAGCAAAAGAATATCTGAATCAGTATCGAAGGGCGAATGAAAGAATCCGGGAGATGAGTCTATCCATCCAGCGGTTAGAGGATCAGCTGGACGTGCAGGCGATCCAGTACGGGGATAAAGTGCAGGCGAATCAGGCGACGGATAAGATGGCGGAACTGGTCAGCGAGATTTGTGATATCAAATTGAAAAGGCAGAGCATGAAGACAGCAGCCATGATCATCTGCACGGAGATCGAGGACGTGATCGATCAAATAGAGGACACAGACTGCTGCAAGGTCCTTTATGATCGTTACGTGCTGAACTGGAGCTTCGAGGAGATTGCGAAAACAAGATGCACCAGCGAGCGACAGGTATTCCGGTGGCACGGCGACGGACTGCTGGCCGTAGAAAAAATCTTAGAAAATAATAAAGTTGGCAGTAAATGACAGTTAATGTCAGTTAGGAATCATGTATAATGGTACTGTGGAAAGTGATCAAGAGGCACACCACTCGAGAATTGCTCCTTTCGAAATTCAAAATAATTTTAAAGTAGAAGCTCCAAGCCTTGAATTATAAAGGCTGGAGCTTTTGCATTGTGGCTTCTAAGCCAGTCGAAGACGCATCGCGTCTGAGACAGAAAACCACCCGCTATGCGGGTGCGCATTGAAGGTTATACCAA
>JAUMVF010000165.1 GCA_030530305.1 Bacillota bacterium | reverse complement strand
CGATCGGCGTGCTGGCCCCGTCGCTCGAGCACCTGTCGCCGGCGGCGCGGTACTTCCTGGATCTGGCCGTGACCCGCTACAGCGAACGCGAGTTCCGCGATGGGCGGCGGTTTCAGGGTTTCTGAGCAGAAAAAAGCGCTGAAGAATATCCTTCAGCGCTCAGACTGTAGACAAAGCCCTGGTCCCGCGAAGCGGGATCGGGGCTTTTCATATACTGCAGAACCCATATCCGGAAACTGCTGTGAATATTTGTTGCATATATGCTGAAATGCCCCCGTTTCCTGCCTTTTTCCGCGTTCTTCTTGTCAGTATCCCTGCCAGTTTTTTCATGTTCATGCACGCAAAGGTAAGGCCCACTTTCATGCGCATCTTTTCATTGCCCACCTGCTGCGTATACCGCATCCCGTGTCGCTCTTTGGCTGTTCCGAAAGACCTCTCAATGGTTTCCTTGCGCATTCCATACAGGTCTTTGGCCCAGCCTTCATGCCGGATCTGTTCGCAAACATCCAGGTAGTCCTGCCATACGTGCCGCGTCACCACTTTCACATGATTTTTGCTCTTCGTGCATTGTTCAAGATATGGACAGCACTCACAGATATGTCCATTGCTCTTGTATTCCCGGTAGCCTTCCCGGTTGGTCGTGGAATAGGAAAGTTCTTCTCCGGCCGGACACAGATATGCATCGTAGTATTCGTCATATATGAAGTCCCTTTTGCGGAATCCGTTCTTCTTCCCACCGCTCCTCGCATATGGAAGGATCGGTATAATTCCGTCCTCAAGCAGCATCCTCGCAATGGCAGGTGTCCTGTAACCGGCATCCATCACCATGTTCTGCGGTCCCAGTGGTTTCAACTTTTCATAGATCGCCGGAAAGCTCTTCTTGTCATTTTCATTGCCGGGGTGGACTGTATATCCAAGGATCCAGCCATATCTGTCACAGGCAGTCTGTACGCTGTAGGCAAACTCTTCTTTGTGCTCTCCCTTGTGGAACCATCCGCTTTCAGGATCGGTCTCGCTCTGCTTCTGCTCTTTGCCGTTCTCCTCTGTGAGCGGCGGATCATCGTCTTTGTCTTTGAGAGGTTTCTTGCCATGCGCCTGCCGGTCCCGATCGATCTCTGCTCTTAATTCTTCCTCGTAGTGCCTGGCGGCTTTCTTCGCCACCCGCACCTTCTTCACTTTCTTCCTGTTGGCAGCCGCCTTCACGTGTGTGGCATCCACGAAGATGGTCTGGGTATCCACAAGTCCTTCGCGCATACATTGCAGCAGGATCTTTGAAAAGATCTGCTCGAACAGGTCGGTGCCTTCAAAACGTCTTTTGTAATTCTTCCCGAATGTGCTGAAGTGCGGTACTTTGTCATAGAAATCGAGCCCTAAAAACCATCGGTAGGCGACATTCACTTCGATCTCTTCCACGGTCCTTCTCATGCTCGGGATCCCGAACAGATATTGGATCATCGGCATTTTTATAAGGCTCACCGGATCGATGGAAGGCCGGCCGCTATCCGGGGAATACTTTTCTTCAACAAGGTCGTAAATGAACGAGAAATCGATCGTTTCATCGATCTTCCTGAGCAGATGATCCTCCGGGACGAGCTGGTCGATAGAGATGATCTGCATCTGCGGTTCGGATTTGCTGTTTTTGGTTATCATAAAAGCACCTCTCTCATAGTCATATTATACCACAAAAGAGGCTGTAAATGTTGAAATTCCAACGATTTATCCGGTTGTTAATGAGAAAAGCCCCGGCTTGGCGGATCGCCAAGTCCAGGACTTTGTCTACAGTCTGAAGAGAGCCTTGCGGCTCTCTTTTTTAATACTTTGTTTTTTACGTTACTCTACTGCGGGATGGTGACAGTGAAGGTGTCCTTTACATAATAATCCTGTTCCCAGTCTTCCGC
>JAUMVF010000164.1 GCA_030530305.1 Bacillota bacterium | reverse complement strand
ATCTTGAACATATAACTCACATTGACGGTATATATACTTCGATTCTTCCGGTGGGGGACGGAGTGGCCATAAGTGTCCTGAAAGGGATGAAATGAATTTGAAAAAACCTGAACTTCTTGCTCCGGCAGGAGATCTTGAAAAACTGAAGACAGCCGTGCTCTACGGCGCAGACGCGGTATATTTCGGAGGCGAGTCCTTCAGCCTGAGAGCAGGCGCAGGGAATCTGTCTGAAGATGATATGCGCGAGGGGATAGCTTTTGCCCACGAGAGAGGGTGCAAATGTCATCTCGCTCTTAACATATACGCGCATAACGAAGATATAGGACCGCTGGAAGAGTATCTTGAGAGGATAAAGGACATGGACATAGACGCCTTTATCGTTTCAGATCCGGGAGTCATATGTATACTGAGGGACGCGATACCGGACGCGGAGATACATCTGTCGACCCAGGCCAACATGACCAATTACAGGACTGCCCGCTTCTGGTACGACCAGGGTGTCCGCAGGATCGTAATGGCCAGGGAACTGACACTGAAAGAGATAAAAGAGTTGAGAACCAATATACCTGATGATATGGAGCTGGAAGCTTTCGTTCACGGGGCAATGTGCATATCCTATTCGGGAAGATGCCTTCTCAGCAACTTCATGATAGAAAGAGACGCCAACAGAGGTATGTGCGCCCACCCGTGCAGATGGAAGTATTCTCTTGTGGAAGAAAAAAGACCCGGGGAGTATTACCCGGTGGAAGAAGATGACAGAGGCACATATATCCTTAATTCCAGGGATCTGTGCATGGTGGATCACATAAAGGACCTGGCGGAAGCCGGGGTGACTTCCTTTAAGATTGAAGGAAGGATGAAGAGCATGTTCTATGTGGCTACAGTTACGGCGGCATACAGAAAAGCAATCGACAGTTACATTGCTGATCCTGAAGGTTATACGCCGGACCCGGCGTGCCTTGCAGAACTGAGGAAGGTAAGCCACAGGGAGTTTACAACAGGTTTTTATTTCGATAAACCTACCAACAAAGACCAGAATTACCAGACCAGCGCCTATACGAGAGATTACTCCTTCATAGGCAAGGTCCTGGATTACGATAATGAAACAGGCATAGCGCTGGTCGAACAGCGCAACAAGATGAACACAGGCGATGAGATCGAGGTATTCGGCCCCGGAAGGGACTTTTTTACCCAGACTATCGCCGGTATGAAAGACGAAGAAGGGCAGGAGATCCTTTCCGCTCCTCATCCACAGCAGAAGGTGTACATAAAGATGGATGAGCCTGTGGAAAAGAACTTTATTCTCAGAAAAAAGAAAGGAGAAAATACAGAAGATGGAAACTAATCCTGATTCGGGCATTCCTTTACCCGCATTGATAATCATAGCGGTAGTGATCGCTTTTTTCAGCGGTTACTTCAACATGGTAAGGAGCGCTTTTAAATCCATCAACCGGAGCAATTTCAAAGACGAGGCGGACGACGGGGATACACGCGCCGCGGAAGTGCTCGCCTTTACGGAAAATATGAGCAGAGTCAATTCAGGTACCAGAGTATGGTCTATCTTTCTTGATTCAGCGGCAATGGCTATCTGCATATTCGGAATCACGCCGGTCCTCAGAGAGGCTCTTTCCGGAGCAGGAAGTCCTCTTGACCTGATCCTGAGCGGACTGATCGTGGTAGTGGGCGTATCATTCGTGATACTGTCTGTCGGTCTGATACTCCCCGAGAAGACGGGACGCCAGAACGCGGAAAGAATTTCGAAAAAGCATTATCCATTTATCAGATTCATGCTGTCAGTGGCGCGTCCTTTCGGCTGGTTTTCGGAAAAGACAGCGAATCTTTTCCTTCATCTCAGCAGGCAGGACATAGGCGCCGACGAGGAAGAGTTTTCTGAGGAAGAAGTAATGTCCA
>JAUMVF010000050.1:3456-11824 GCA_030530305.1 Bacillota bacterium | reverse complement strand
TGTTGTTGACAAGTAGTTTTTCAATATGAGCATCTGTCGGTGCTCATGAAAAAGGAGGCTGAAATGGAAGTAATACTCATTATTCTTATCGCAGTTATCGTTATCATTTGTCTGCATATCCGGATCGTTCCCCAGCAGAGATGCTACGTGACAGAATTCCTTGGAAAATACAAGCATACCTGGTCTGCAGGTATCCATTTTCTCATACCGTTCCTGGAGCGGGTGGTAGCTAAGATATCTCTCAAGGAGCAGGTTTATGATTATGCTCCCCAGACGGTCATAACTAAAGACAATGTTTCTATAGACATCAATGCAGTAGTTTTCTCAAAAGTGTTTGATTCATATAAATACGTGTACGGCATAGAAGATGCCATGATAGGCCTCGAGAATCTTTCCGCTACTACGCTGAGAAATGTAGTGGGCGAGATGGATCTGGACGAGTGCCTTTCTTCGCGTGAGTCCATAAATGCGAAGATGCAGGAAGCTCTGGATGAGGCCACAGATGAGTGGGGCCTTAAAGTACGCAGAGTGGAGATAAAAGATATCGAGCCGCCCCGTGAGATCGCAGAAGCCATGACTAAACAGATGAAGGCAGAGCGTGAAAAGCGTCAGGCAGTGCTCGAAGCTGAGGCTCACAAGGAATCAGTCATCAGAAGGGCTGAAGGTGACAAGCAGGCCAAGGTATTGGCCGCGGAGGCTGAACGTGATGCCAAGATCGCAGTCGCTGAAGGTGAGGCTCAGGCCATCGAGAGGACTTATTCTGCACAGGCGAAAGGTCTGGAAGCCCTCAGAAACGCAGATATCAACCAGAACGTTCTTTATCTGAGAGGTCTGGATGCGCTTAAAGAGGTAGCAGACGGAAAGGCAACTAAGATATTTGTCCCGACAGATATTTCGCGTGTACTCACATCTGCCGGAGCTATCGGCGAAGCCCTGGGAGTTGGTGATTTCACTAAGATCGACAGAAGTGAGGAAGAAATTCCTGCCGTTCCGAAAGACCCGGTTGAGAACGAAAACACGTCTGATATCAGCCGAGACGCACATGCGACTAATTTCAGGCTGAAAGAAGAAGTGAAAGACTGAGCGGAATAGAAGTATTATGAGCAGCACGATTTTTGAAAAGAAAAAGAATAAGAAGAGGATGGATAAATTCGAGGCGAACTGCAGCGAGTTGATCGATCAGGGATATAGGCGGAGGGATATCCTTTTTTCTGAAAGAGCAGACATATGGAAGGGAATCCTTTATGTTTTGCCGGTCATTCTGGTGCAGGCCTTTACATTTCCTCTTTTGGTACAGGATGAACATCGTTTTTCAGCGTTGTGGAAACTGATCCTTTTCATTGCGGTGGGATACCTTGTTCTTGTGCTGGTCCATGAACTGATACATGGACTCTTCTGGGGGATGTTTGCAAAAAACCACTTTAAAGATGTTGGATTCGGTGTATCCAAAGGCGGAAACCCTTACTGCTACTGCGGCTCAACGCTTACGACGGGGCAGTACCTGCTTGGGGCTCTGATGCCAACTGTTATCCTGGGGATAGGGACATGGATCGCCGCCATCGTTATGAAGAACTTTCAGATGCTGCTTCTTTCTATGCTTATTATCGGAGGCGGAGCAGGTGATATGGTAGTTGCAAAAAGCGTATTGTCACTGGATATGGAAGATAAAGAGATATTGTGCTGCGACCACCCGAATGAACTGGGACTGGTGGTGTTTGAAAAGGACATGAGGAATGAGAAAGGGACAAAATAGTGCTTTGATTATGAAGGGAATACAGTGAAATGAAGACGAAGATTATATTACCAGCAGCATTAATACTGGTGCTTCTTGGCACCCTGATTTTTGCCTCCGCCTGCGGGAAAAACGACGGCGAGGCATCAGAAAATGACACAGAGGCAGCGCAGCGGGACAAGTATTACACTCTTTCCGAAGAGAACGAGCAGGCGTTTTTTGCCGGACTTACGGAATGGATCAACAAAGAAGATATTGATGAATTCGAATATGATTACAAAGGCGATTTGTACTTAACAGTCTCCGGCCATGTCTATGGAGTCGAGAAGAAGAGAGACATTTCAATCGTTTACTACAAAGGGAGTGAGTCTCTGTACTGGTCGGACGGGAACAAATTCTTCAAAGCACCATATGGCGCGATCGAGGATAACTGTGCGATCGCGCGGAAAAAGGATGGGAAATACAAGATATTAACAGTGATAGAACTAAGAGATGGCGCGCTTCTTGAAGAAGACTTGGAAGAGGTATTCCCATATAAGATCCGGGTTTTAAAAGAGAACTATGAAAAAGAAGGGTCCAGTCTCGAGCCTGAAGGCGCGCAGGACAGGAAACTGGAAATGGCTAAAAAGCACTTTGATCTGCAATACGGCGGCTCAAAGGATCTGGAGGAGAAGTAACCAGAGTGATTTGGATATTAGGAATACCGATAGCAACAGGATTAATATTTGCAGCATTTCTCATTCTCTTCCTTGGGAAGCGCATTGATTGTGAAGATGACAACTCGGCAATCAATATACAGAGGAAGAAACTATTTGGCGTACTTAGCCTGATTTCAGGAATAGTTTTTGCGGCGGTTATCATCTGGTACGTCATACAGTTCATGTATTATATGTGATTGGGGAGAACATACGCATGGGAACGAAGACTAAACGCAATCGAAAAAAACTACTACTTCTTTTGATTCCGGTCGTGATTATAATACTGGGAGTACTGGCTTTTCAGCTGCGTGACGGGAACGTCACAATGAAGATCAGCCTGGGAGATGGTTTTACGAAGCTGTTTGAAGTGGATGCAGAGGATATAACGCTTTCTTCCAATGATCCGAAGCAGACGTCCAAAGCCAAACGCAGTTTCAGTAAGGAAATAGTTGTAAAACTAAGTAATGTGGGCCATGATTTTGTTACACTCCGAATACCTGCTAAAATCAAGAGCAGCAACAAGACCGCTACAATTAATGTGAATTATATCAAAGCCAACGACTGGTACAGAACCACATTAAAACTGAAAATAGACGCATCAAAAGAAGGCAAAACAGCGAAAACGTCGATAGACGTAAACGTAGACGAAAAAGGTTTAGGAAGCTTCTATGAGTGGAGGAATTATGACGCCGACAAAAACCTGGCAATAGATTTGGAAAAGGGCGGCAACTACGAAACAGGATTTGGACTTTAAAGGAGGCATTTGAGTAATGCTAGGAGTACAGAGCATAGGATTAGTAGTCTGGACTTTTTTTCTGGTTGTCTTCATCGTCGGCTGCGGGATGTTTATTGCCGGGGCCATTGGATTTGGAGTAACTACTGCAACACATAGAAAGAAGCGTTTCAGGATAATATTCGCAGTGATCGCTGTGATCGGGATCGTAATGATCGTTATCCCGGCGCTGCAGTTCCATTATCTCCGTCAGGCCAACGGAGCAGATCATGAGAATTGTGTAGAAACGGATTATAATACACAATACCGCTATGAGTGGGTCAATGGAACTGAGCACATGGGTTTTACATATAATGGAGTTGATTATTACTCAGTAATGCCGGGGACGATCTCGGGGGAAGAGATGGATACACTTATCCCTCAGAAACGATTGCTCGAAAAGAATGCTGTGCTCAATATACAGGAAGATATCGGCATTATGGACCGGGTCTTCAATTCTTATATAAAACAGACAGTATATACTATCAAAAATGATTTTGGGAGTGAATTACTGGTAACGGAGGACTGTGTATTCAGTCCCAAGGATAAGCTGTTAAAAGCGCAGGCTTTTTACAGCGACCTTTCCCACTATGACTTCTATAAAAGCACTGTAGATGACGATATTGGCGAAGGGTCACCAGTGGATATCAGTGATGAAGTCCTGAAGATAATGGATCTGACTATCAGCGAAACAGTGAATGATGTAAAAGGCAGAGACGCTGATGTTTGTATGGTAAGCAAGGATGGCTTGTTTGCCGGGTATCTGTATTTCAAAATCAAAGGAAGTAAAGCTTATATATACATAGATCTAAGTGGAGATGAAGACGAGGACGAGGATGCGGGGGAAGAAGAGTACATGCGTATCCCGGATGACATCGCCAGAACACTGATCCCGAAACTAAAGAAATAAAAAAGTGGTTGCCAGAATAGGCATCGGAAAAAACAGATGATATCAAGAGGCGCAGCAATTGACAGAGGTGTATCATGACCAGAAAGAAAAAAATCGGCATTGTAATTCTTATTATCATTGGTGTTATTATTGCATATTTCGCAATATCTGCAGCATACCGGGCATATAATCAGAAAGTATATAGTGGACACGGGTTTGATTACATGAACGGGTACTCTTCAACCGATTTCAAAGGATACCACGTTTATGACGGAGAAAAACTTGTCAGCCTGAATCACAAAGCATCCCTATGGATAGAAGAAGAAAAAGACATGCCTGTAATGGATGGAGCGGAAGCCTGTTATCCGGTCTATACTGCCGTTGCAAAAGCCATATACAAAGATATAGATGTGATCGAAAAGAAGGCTAATAAAAGATATGAAGAATGGGAAGATAAGCACTTTGATGAATACGGAGAACCAGAAGACTGGTATGAACAAGACGAAGAGGACGCTGAAGAAGAATGGATCGATAAATATAATAATGGAATGATTGTAACCTTCACCAACACAGTGTGTGGCTATGACCGACTTATAGATGATGAGGTTGACCTGTTTTTCGGAGCGCGGCCTTCTGTAGACCAGAAGGAATTTGCTGCAGATGAAAAAAAGCAGATAATCTCCACACCTATCGGAAGCGAGGCTTTCGTATTCTTCGTTGAAGAAGACAATCCGGTAGATGATCTTACAAGTGAGCAAGTGCGTAAAATCTACCACGGTGATATAACCAACTGGAAGGAAGTAGGCGGCAAAGATCAGAAGATAGTGGCATTTCAGAGACCTGAAGAATCTGGTTCTCAGGTGATGATGGAATACTTCATGGGAGATGTAAAACTAAAGGCACCTGATACTTACGAAATAGTTGACGCTATGGATGGAGTCATTGATGAGGTAAAACAATATAATAACGAAGCAGGAGCCATGGGATATACATTCAGGTATTTCCTTGAAGGGCTGCATCAGGAGAAGGGAGTAAAGATGCTGTCGATAGACGGTGTGACCCCGACCCAGAAACATATTGCAGACAGGACTTATCCGATAATAGTTCCTCTGGTTTGTGCGAAAATAAAAGGAAACGATAATCCCTATGTGGATAAGGTGATCGATTTTCTGCGGTCGAAAGACGGGCAGTATATCATAACGAAGACAGGATATGGCCCGCTTGATAAGAATAACGCAGATTCGATCGTTGAGAATAAGATCAGGAAATAGAGATTAGGCGGATATTTACATCTGAGGGGAAAAGACCGATGAAGAAACACTTATTACATTACATAAAAAATGCGGCGTGCATAGCGTGCATGGTATTACTGAGTTACGGAAGCTGGCGTATGGCCATGTTATACAACGCGGAATGGGATTTCAGTTATTATATGCCAAAAGGGTTTATGGCCATAGGTATCGGCGCGGCAGCGGGGCTGCTCATAGTGGAGTATGTTTCAGCTAAAAGGATACCGAAGGTCTGGATGATAACGCTGACTGTCGTGCTGGGTTTCTTTGCAATCATGGGTATAGCTGTACCTTTAGGGCACAGTTTAGTATTCGCGTATCTTCCAGTCGGCCTGTATAATGCTTTCTTGTACTTCATTATGTCGGTACAGAGCATTTTCGGACTGTGGCTGGTAGTTGTTGCAGCGAATATCATAAAGAGCGGTAAAAAATCAGGTCCTGCGGAAATAGACAGCGAAGGTAGACCGAAGCGGTAGCTACGCCGGCTGTAAAAAATCAGGTCCTGCGGAAACAGACAGCGAAGGAGGCGAGCCGGCTCCTGAAGGTGAAGGCAGCGCGTCTGCTGATAGTCCGGGAAAAGCTTCTTTGAAAAAGGATAAGACTATATGGGCTCTGATAGTCGTATGCGCAGTCACTGCTGCGCTTATCGCCGGTCTGTCCTCACTGGATGGAAACGGGGGAAAAATGCAGATAGACTCGTTTGTCCGAGATAATGAAGACACGCTCCGCAGCGAGATAGCAGAGGAGATCGTTAAGGGCGGCGAAATCGATTCTCTCAAGACCATAAAAGGCATTCCGGGATATAATTATGGAAAATTCATAGGGATATATGAAGGTGATAAAAATAAGCATGAAGTGTTTTTCATATGCTCCGACAGTCAAATGTTCTCAAAAAGCATTGAGGAAGGATTCTATTATTCCAGTGAAAATGTGCCGGCAGCGATCTATGATTTCGATGCATATATGGATGCAGATGTGAAGACTGAGATAAACAGCGCCGGAGGCAGGACGAACATAGATACTTTCATATCTGATGGAGACGACTACATAAAGACACACACCTACAGGATATGTGAAAACTTCTTCCATTATAAGATCGAGGCCAGAGGGGATTACTCATAAGCGTGCCCTGCTGGCTCAGTGATGGACGGGCTCGGTTTAATAAAAAAAGACTGGGAGAAAGGATAAATTTGCCATGAAAAAAATTGTAGCAGTATTATTGCTTAGTGTGGTTTTGCTTTCGCTGAATTCTTGTGCTGGGGATACCAGCGAGGCAACGATTGTTCCCATAAAGTCGGATGTCTATACAACTGAAGATTATGAAGATGCCATACAGGTAGTATTTGATGAATTCAAGGATAATTTTCATGGTTGTACGATGAAGGAAATCAGATATATGTACAAAGAAGAAAGGGATAGTATAGATGGTGGCGAAAGGGAATACATGGACGACTATGCAAAAGAGTATGGCGTAGATGAGGCAATTGTGCTTGAAGTAGACTTTAAAACAGGTTCGAACCCTAGCATCGGATTAAATGATAATGACACATACGACTTCTATAATTTCATTCTTGCACGAAATCATGGCGAGAAATGGACAGTTATGGATGCAGGATATTAAGAGGTGTTTTTAATGACTCGCAGAGAGAGAACTGTTATAATTGTTTGTGCTGTATTTATGGCTATCGCCTTGTTTGCTTTTTTCATGTCGTCTGGAGACAGGAAAAAAGAAGAAGTCATCGCTTTCTTTGATGATAATAATGCGATGCTTCTGGAAACTGCCAGGCAGCTTACCGATGGAACGATCACACCGAAGAGTGCTGTTAAGAAAATATGTCGCTCGACAGATGTGGAAAAAGACCATATAACTATAAGTGATAAAAAGAGTTTGGATATATATCTAGGTGGTTTCGGTATAGTACCCGCGGGTGCTGACTATGGACTAGTGTACCTACCGACAAATAACATGAAGGACTTCCAGTGGTGGACAGATGAGCACAAACCATATACTAAGGAAGGGAAGGGTTATTATACAGACGACGGGACAGATAATTCGATTTATCTTGAGGAACTCAAAGACCATTGGTATTACTACTATGTGACTTTCTAACCGGGTTTGATAAACAAATATTTCGCCGATAATACAAAACAAATGCCGGTGATTCATATCGGCTTTTTTATTGAATAAAACAAGTAAAAATGGTATCATGTAAGCAAGATAATACGTAAGATAATAAGTAAGAAAGAATAGGATTTTTATGGCAAAATACACTCCTCCTTTTGACATAACTCATAGGATGCTGACCCTTGTGGGATCGATATCAGAAAAAATCGGAAGACTGGGAGAGTATCACAATCTCGAAGCAAAACCATATCTGCGCAGAAGCAACAGGATAAGGACGATCCAATCTTCGCTTTCCATTGAAGCCAATTCGCTGTCTTTGGCGGAAGTGAGAGATGTTATCGCCGGCCGCGCGGTTTATGGACCGGAGAATGAGATACAGGAAGTCAGGAATGCTTTCGAGGCATATGAGAAGATTCCGGAGATAGATCCTTATTCGATTGATGATCTGAAGGAAGTTCATGGCATCATGACAAAAGGACTGATCAGAAGATCCGGAGATTTCCGCGATGGTGAGGAAGGAGTGTTCGATGGCGACAAAGTCATCTTCGTAGCGCCGCCGCCCGGGCAGATGCCGTCTCTCATGGCTGATCTGTTCGACTGGATGAAGGCGGCAAGCAAAGAACTCAGCCCGCTGATTCTTTCCTCGGTATTCCATTACGAATTCGTTTTTATCCATCCTTTCGCTGACGGCAACGGGAGAATGGCGAGGCTGTGGCAGACGGCAATACTTTCAAAGTGGCGGGAAGCGTTCCTGTATCTGCCTGTGGAAAGCTGGATAGAAAAGGAACAGTCTGGATACTATAAAGCAATAGCAGAGTGCAACAGCGCCGGAAACTCCAACGCATTCATCGAATTCATGCTGG
>JAUMVF010000050.1:0-3446 GCA_030530305.1 Bacillota bacterium | reverse complement strand
ACAGAACTCTTGATGAGGTCTTGGAGCAGGCTAAGTCGAAAGACGGATATGTGTCGGAATACGTTGGCAGGCTGCTTTGTGTGATGGAGTATGAGGTCCCGTATACGGCCAATGGTATCATGGATAAACTCGGCCTGAAATCGAAAGAAACGTTCCGGAAGAACTACCTTCACCCGGCAATGGAAATGGATTTGGTGGAGATGACGGAGCCAGACAAACCGAACAGCAGGAATCAGCGGTACGTGAAGAAATAAAATATTGAAATCGGCCCATTCTGATTGTATAATACTTAAGTTGGCAATCACGAAGTGAATGTTTACAATCAAAAAACAAATATTGCCGCGGCTATGCGCGCTGCGGCGTGAAAGGAAGTTTTTTCAATGAGTGAAAGATTAGTTGGAACAGTTTCAAGAGGTCTGAGAGCTCCTATCATCAAGGAAGGCGCAGATCTTGAAAAAATCGTTACAGATACAGTGCTGAACGCGGCAGCGGCAGGCGAATTTGAGATAAGAGACAAAGATATCATCGCTGTTACAGAGTCAGTAGTAGCAAGATCCCAGGGAAACTACGCAACTACAGATCAGCTGGCGGCTGACGTAAGAAACAAAATGGGAAGCGGTACTATCGGCGTCATTTTCCCGATCCTGAGCAGAAACAGATTTGCTATCTGCCTCAGAGGAATAGCAAAAGGCGCGGACAAGATCGTTTTGATGCTCAGCTATCCCAGCGATGAAGTGGGCAACCACCTTATCGATATCGACGCTCTGGATGAAAAGGGAATTGACCCGTACATGGACGTTCTCACACAGGATGAGTTCGAGAGCATGTTCGGAAAATCCAGACACCCGTTCACAGGAATGGACTACATCAACTACTATAAAGACCTGATTAAAGAAGAAGGAACTGATTGCGAGATCATTCTGGGCAACGACCCGAGAAGGATCCTGGACTACACACTGAAAGTCCTCACCTGCGATATCCACACACGCGAAAGAAGCAAGAAGATACTTAAGGCTGCAGGCGCTGAAGTTGTCCTGGGAATGGATGACCTGCTCACAGAAAGCGTAGACGGAAGCGGATTCAACACACGCTTCGGAATTCTGGGATCAAACAAAGCAACAGAAAATACTATCAAGCTTTTCCCAAATGACTGCACACCTTTCGTTGAGAAGATACAGGCCAACATTAAAGACGCTACAGGCAAGGACGTTGAAGTAATGGTATACGGCGATGGAGCATTCAAGGATCCTGTAGGAAAGATCTGGGAACTTGCAGACCCTGTAGTTTCACCGGGATACACTAAGGGCCTCGAGGGAACACCGAACGAAGTAAAGCTCAAGTATCTGGCAGATAATGATTTTGCGGATCTTCAGGGAGACGAGCTTAAGGCTGCTATCTCAGAATACATCAAGAATAAGGATGCAGACCTTGGTGACTCAATGGTAGCTCAGGGCACCACACCGAGAAGACTTACAGACCTTATCGGATCCCTCTGCGACCTGACTTCGGGAAGCGGCGACAAGGGCACACCGATAATCTACATCCAGGGATACTTCGATAACTATACGAAATAAGCATTGGTCCAAACCTATATTTTATCGAACGTTGAAATGTTGGCGATTTTTTCAAATATAGAAATTATCGCCAACATTTGTTGCTTCTTAAGGTGTAAAAATCAGCAGATTTGCCTTTTCTCATCATTGACAGCCTTTGTGCTGTTTTTTTGTTCCGCAAACGGGAAAGTGTTGGCGACTTTTTTGAATATAAGTATTATCGCCAACAGTTGTGGGTTTGGCGAATCGGGGCGATGTAACTGTTTGAGAAAACAGCAGAAATGGACAATGGAACTCTCTTTGGTCAGGTAGCCAGCCATGAAGAGTGGCGGCAGGCTGTTTATTAATCTATACTTTTTCACTGTACTATGATAAAATATGACCATAATAAGAGGCAGTTAAGATTTGACCGTAGAACTATGTGACAGCAGGCTGCCACGTAGTTCTTTGTTTATTTATAGCAGGAGAGAGAACCGATGAAACGATGGCTAAGATACGTAACGATCACAATGCTTTCCGTCGCGCTGACATTTACCATGATCCCGGTGACGGGCGGCGGCGCTTACGCGGACAGCGCTGAAGATCCTGACAGTGTTCCGACATCAGAAGCAGAATGCGAATCGGTGCCTACTGACAGATACATCACTCCGGATATGATTCCGGGTTCCGAGCCTGTGCAGAGCGATTCAGCCAAGAGCGGCGCTAAGAGCGGGACTAAGAGCGGTGAGAAAAGCATTAAAACGATTCCCACTGCGGTGGTCGTGATCGGATTCAACAACATGCCCTATAGCAATGACTACGACTGGTACAAAAAATTGTTCGATCCCATGAACAGCAGGAGCCTCAGGCAGTACTTCACCGACATGTCTTACGGACAGGTCGCGTTTGTTCCGGTATCCGAGACCAGCAGAGGCGGTGAAGGAGGGAACACCACTAACACTTGCGACAAAGTAAATGACGGCATCATACATGTAAACGTCGATAAAGATCACAAAGACTGGTACACCACTGATATCGACAATATCGATAACGGGAAGATAATGCTCAGGTCATTTGTCCAGGCGGCAAATAAGGCAAAGAATTATGTGGATGTTTCCGACCTTGATGCGAATGGCAACGGTTATCTCGATGAAGAGGAACTTGCGCTCGTTTTTATTGTTGCGGGATATGATTACGGATCCACAGAAAAAAAGAAAGACAGCGATTTGTACATTCGAAATCATAAATCGTCTATAGCAAGCCTCATCAATAAATACTCCATGGCAAGCGAACTTGCGCTTCCCAGATGGAATGATAAGAAACTGAACCCTTATGTTGCGATTTCTGAAAAATGTGAAACCGGAACAGACGTAGTCCAAGGCCGGATGAGTTCGCTGGCTCATGAACTTGGACATCATCTGGGTCTTAAGGACCTGTACGACACCGGTTCGGAGACCGGACCATGGAAGAACTATAAGGTATATAGAATGAGCGTTATGGCTAACGGATCCTGGGCGAAGGATTCAAGCGGAGAATACTGCCCGACTTCTTTCGATCCCTGGAGCAGGATCAAGCTGGGATGGACCGAACCGTCGACGATCCAAACGGGATTTAACGGGCTGGCTGCTCAGGATTTTGATGATCCAACTATTAAGAACAACATTCTCAAAGTACCTAAAAAATCCATTTACCCCTATGAAACCGGAGAAAATAAGGGTGAATATTATCTGATCGAGGTCAGACGCGCTGAGAAATGGGATGAAGGGATATCCACAAACAGCACTAACTGGAAGACTATTGATGAGAAGGGCGGGCTGGTGTTCTGGCATATCGATGACAAAGTTCTCGCGGAATACGGCGGCACCAAGAAGATCAATACTTCAGAACACAGACCCGGCGTGATGCCGCTGTATC
>JAUMVF010000049.1 GCA_030530305.1 Bacillota bacterium | reverse complement strand
AAAGCAGAAGGAAGGCAAGAAGCGTATGCGCCAGTTCGGAACGGTCGAGGTGCCTCAGGAAGCCTTCACGGCAGTACTCAAATACGACGATAACAAATGAAAAAACTCGGAATATACATCCACATACCTTTCTGCGTGAGGAAATGCCCTTACTGCGGGTTTCTGTCGGCTCCCCCTGAAAGCGAAGAGCAGACAGCCTCATACGTTGACGCTCTGGTAAAAGAGATTGGTATAGCGTCAGAGGCCTATGGCAGGGACCGGCTGGTGGACACGGTATTCATTGGAGGAGGCACTCCTTCAGTCCTTTCACATGAGCAGACCGGGCAGATATTAGACAGCCTGGCAGGGGCTTTCACGCTTGATGAAAATCCGGAGATCACCATAGAGGCCAATCCGGGAACACTTACTGAAGAAAAACTCAAAGCTTATGCGGCGTGCGGCATAAACAGGCTCAGCATCGGCGCCCAGTCTTTTGATGACGGGCTGCTTGAATCCATAGGAAGGATCCACAGAAGGGAAGACGTTGTAGCAGTTTACGAGGATGCGAGAAAAGCGGGCTTTGAGAATATAAATCTGGATCTGATGTTCGGTCTGGGCGGTCAGACCATGGAAAAATGGGAAGAGACCCTGCGTGAGGCGGTTTCCCTGGATCCGGAGCACATATCTTTTTACAGCCTGCAGATAGAGGAAAATACGCCGTTTTACGACCTGTACAAGGCTGGGAAACTGGATACGGCATCTGACACCATGGAGCGCGAGATGCACCATAAGGCGATTCACACCCTGCAGGATGCGGGCTTTGAACATTACGAGATATCAAACAGCGCAAAACCGGGCAGACAGTGCCTCCACAACCTGAAATACTGGTCAATGGCCGAATACGCCGGGCTTGGCCTCGGCGCCCATTCATATATCGAGAACGGCGGGACTTTAGGTCTGCGGTACAACAATACAGAAGATATGACCGCGTACATCGGCAGCATAGGAAAAGGCGAACTTCCCATAGAGCAAAGATCCCTGAGAAAGGATACGGAAAAAGACGCCATGGGCATATATATGTTCACCGGCCTCAGGAAAAGAGAGGGCGTTGACCTTGCGGATTTCAAGGCGCGTTTCGGTTTGCCCTTTGAGTCGGCCTTTGACATGGACGACAGTGTACGCAAGTGGCAGGACGCAGGATACACAGAAAAAGACAATGGACGTTTCAGACTGACTGAAAAGGGAATAGACAAATCAAACGATATTATGTCTGAATTCGTATAAAAGCCGGCGCCGGAAGTATAAACCAGCGCGTGAAGAAGCACAGGAGGAATTACCATGGGACAGTATGTAATGGCCCTCGACCAGGGAACTACCAGCTCAAGGTGCATAATCTATGACCGCGGGGGCAATATGATCAGCTCTGCCCAGAAAGAATTCAAACAGATATTTCCACAGGCAGGCTGGGTGGAACACGACGCCATGGAGATATGGTCAACACAGGCAGGCGTGGCTCAGGACGCCCTGCGCAGGATCAACGCTTCCTACAGGGACATCGATTCCATCGGTATAACGAATCAGCGGGAAACGACTGTTGTATGGGACAAAGACACAGGGATCCCGATCTATAACGCTATAGTCTGGCAGTGCAGACGTACGTCCGACTATTGTGACAAACTGAAAGCCGAAGGCTACACGGACATGATAAGAGAAAAGACGGGCCTTCTCATAGACAGCTATTTTTCCGGCACGAAGCTGAGATGGATACTGGAGAATGTCAAAGGAGCCCGCAAAAAAGCGGAAGAAGGAAAACTTCTTTTCGGCACCATAGAAACATGGCTCATCTGGAAACTTTCCGGAGGAAGGATCCACGTGACCGACTACTCCAACGCGTCCAGGACCATGATGTTCAACATACACACATGCGAATGGGACAAGGAGATACTGGACATTCTGGACATACCTGAATGCATGCTGCCTCAGCCGATGCCGTCAAGCTGCGTATACGGCGAGACGGATCCGGAAATATTCGGCGGTCTGGTGCCTATAGCCGGAGCAGGCGGAGACCAGCAGTCGGCACTCTTCGGACAGACATGTTTTGAAAAGGGGCAGGGCAAGATGACCTACGGGACCGGCGGATTTCTTCTCATGAACGCAGGGGAAAAGCCTGTGTTTTCAAACCAGGGGATCCTGACTACAGTGGCGTGGGGATGCAACGGTAAAACAGACTACGCCCTTGAAGGTTCGGTCTTTGTCGCAGGCGCTGCCATACAGTGGCTGCGAGACCAGCTGGGCATAATAAAGAGCGCGGCTGAAACGGAAAAACTCGCCTCGTCAGTTGAAGATACTAACGGAGCATATCTGGTGCCCGCCTTCACAGGACTGGGAGCACCGTACTGGGATCAGTACGCAAGAGGCGCGATAGTGGGCCTTACAAGAGGAGTCAGCAAAGCCCATCTCGTCAGGGCGACGGTAGAATCCCTGGCATATCAGACAGCAGACCTTATCGAGGCCATGGAAAAGGACACAGCTGTGAAGATCGACAGCCTCAGGGTAGACGGCGGAGCATGCGCCAACAACTTCCTCATGCAGTTTCAGGCAGACGTCCTTGGCAGACCGGTAATAAGACCGTCCCTCATAGAGACCACATCTCTGGGAGCGGCGTACTTCGCCGGACTTGCGACAGGCTACTGGAAAGATGAGAAGGATGTAATAGAAAACTGGAAAGAGGACAGATGGTTCTATCCGGCCATGAAGCCCTCTGACAGGGAAAGGCTCATGGAGGGCTGGCATAAAGCAGTAAAAACCACCCTGGGCTGGGCCAGATAATAAATGATGGTCCTGCCGTTTCGACGGGCGGACAAAGGGATAAATATCCCCGGAGGCTCTTTGCTGAACGGCGGGAAATGTGGTATAATCGCGGCATGCGCGGTCCGCATGAGCAAAGGCTCCGGCAGCGGATATAAGACGCGCAAAACAGGAGGACAAAATGGAATATCAGGAATTGATAATGAAGAGACAGACCTACAGGGAAACCTTCGCGGATGATCCTGTACCTGAAAAAGATCTGAAGAAAATACTTAACGCGGGGATCATGGCTCCATCGGGCTACAATCTGCAGAGCACCACTTTTGTGGCAGTTACTGATGAGGCTCTGATAAAGCAGATAGCTGAGATCATGCCCACAAACGCCACACAGTCGGCAAAGGCGATGATCGTTCCCGTGACAAAATATATAGAATCCAACGGAATGTCCTTTGAATTTGAAGATTACGGCGCGGCAGTAGAGAACATGCTTCTTGCCATCGCTGATCTGGGATACGCTTCAGTATGGATGGACGGCCAGGTAAAAATGGGAGACCACAGAGAGCAGCTGGCGAAACTCCTGAACGTGCCCGACGATATGACTGTAAGGGCAGTGCTGCCGATAGGAAAACCTTCAAAGGAGATCCCCATGAGAGGAAGGAAACCATTTGAGGAAAGGGTAGTATTCAACAAATTCTGATACATTTTTTCAGAACTTTTACGACTGATAATATGAGGCTTTAACGGAGCGCGAAAAGCGTTTCCGGCATACGGAAAACGGAGATAGTTTAATGAAATTACTGACTTTTGAGTATAACGGCAAAGAAGGACTTGGAGTATTAAGCTCAGACAGGGAAAAAGTAATACCACTCAGCAAACTGGAGATACATTACAGTGATATGAACGATCTGATCGAGAATATCACTGAAAAAGAAATGGAGATGGCGGAAGCTGCCGCGTGGGCGAATCCGGAATCTATCGCCGCGTTTTTCAAACGCGATATAACAATGCGGGCTCCCATAGTGCGCCCCAGACAGGATGTGATATGTCTCGGGATAAACTACGCGGATCACGCTGTTGAATCAAGCAGATACAAGGGAGACGCTTTCGGCGGAGAGCGCCCGTACCCGATATACTTCTCCAAACGTGTCAACGAAGCTGTCGGCGACGGCGAAAACGTGCAGGCTCACGCGGATATCGTTGAGCGGCTGGACTACGAAGTGGAGATCGCGGCCGTAATCGGTAAGCCGGCATATAAAGTCAGCAGGGAAGAGGCTCTGGACTACGTATTCGGATATACTATCCTCAACGACATCAGCGCAAGAGATATCCAGACAAGACATAAACAGTGGTACTTCGGCAAAAGCCTGGACGCTTTTACGCCCATAGGTCCGTGGATAGTTACTGCTGATGAGATACCTGATCCGGGCAAGCTTAGTATAAGATCATATGTCAACGGCGAACTGCGCCAGAACGGCAACACAAGCCAGATGATTTTCGACATACCCTATGTTATTTCAGAACTCAGCCAGGGCATCACGCTTCTGCCGGGCACCATAATAGCCATGGGCACGCCGGCCGGAGTAGGAATGGGCTTTGAGCCGCCCCGCTTCATGAGCGAAGGGGACATCGTCGAGTGCGAGATCGAGAACATCGGCAAACTGACCAACACCATAGGCGAGTAAAAGGAATGCCTGAACAATCACATAAGAAGAACGTTGAAACGTTGGGGATTTTTTCATATATAGAAATTATCCCTAACGTTTTTCTTTTTTCTGAGACAACTTTCTGAAACAGCGGAAAATAAATGAAAAATGAGCTGTAAAAAATACGTGAAGAGTGTTGACAACACATGCCCTGAGTGGTACATTTAGATTGTGGTTAGCACTCAGACGCTTTGAGTGCTAACAACAAAAAGAGAAACACAGATACAAATCGCTGAAAAGCGAAGTAAAACGTTGAAAGAGAGGAGGAAGCCACGGGATGGATCTTAGTGAAAGAAAACTCAGGATACTGCAGGCCATCATCAGCGACTTTGTTACGTCAGCTGAGCCGGTAGGATCACGGACCCTTTCAAAGAAATACGATCTGGGCGTCAGCCCGGCGACCATCAGAAATGAAATGGCTGATCTTGAGGAACAGGGTTTCCTGACGCATCCTCATACATCGGCGGGGCGTATACCTTCTGAAAAAGCATACAGACTCTATGTCAATGAAATGATGAAGACCAGGGAGCTGTCACAGAAAGAGAAAGACGTCATTTCAAAGAAACTCTACGACAACGTTACGGAACTGGATAAGACGATAGAGCACGCGGCGCATATACTTTCTGAGATAACCAATCTTACATCGTTTGCGCTGACGCCTGAGGTAAGCCGCGACACGCTGAAGTTCATAGAGCTTCTGCCGGTAGATGAAGATACTGTAGTGCTGATGATAGTTTCAGACAGCGGCAAGGTATCGAACACGACGCTGAAACTCAGAGTGCCTTATGACGAAGAGTCACTGAGGCTGCTTTCAAAGAATCTGACATACAACTACAAAGGCAAGTCACTGAGCGAAGCGCTGACGCTGGATATAATCGAAGATTTCGAGACAGACATCGAGGCGATGAGCGCTCTGGCCAGAAATGTAATGCCGAGCTTCATGAAGACACTGGGCGATATGCTCAACGTAAATCTGTACATGGACGGGCTGACGAATATTTTTTCGCTGCCTGAGTACAACGATCTGGACAAGGCCAAAAGTTTCATGGAGATGGTGAACAGGCGTGAAGACCTGACGAGGACCCTGATCAACAGAGACAAGGGCGTAATGATCACCATAGGAACAGAAAACGCCGAAGAGATAATGGATGACTGCAGTCTGATCACCGCCACCTATCACGTAGACGGCAAACTGATCGGAAAACTGGGAGTCATCGGCCCGACGAGAATGAGATACGGGGAAGTAACGTCAGTCATTGAGTATCTGACGGACAATATAAGTAATACATTCAGAATGATGGAAGGAGACGATGATGACGACGAAGGTTGATAACACCGCATCAGAAGAAAACAAGGTCTGTGAAGAGGAGTTCTCTGATAATTCTGAAAAAGCCGGAGACGGATGCGCGGAAAATGCCGAAGAGGCAGAAGCGAAGGCTGAAGAGGCTGCTGACACGGAAGAAAAGGCAGACGCTGATGAAGCCGGAAGCGACGAACAGGACGCGGAAAGCGGAACTGACGAAGCCGGGCAGGAGACCGGATCCGAAGAAGAGGATGAGGATCTCAAGACAAAGCATCTGAGGCTGATGGCGGATTTTCAGAACTACAAGAGAAGGTCTGAAGAAGCAAAGACCATGTCCTACTCACACGGCAAGGAGGATCTGCTGACAGATCTGCTGCCGATAATAGACAACTTTGAAAGGGCTCTCGAGTCGGAGGACGACGGAGGCAATTTCAAAGAGGGCATGGAGATGATCTTCAAGCAGCTCATGGACATACTCGAACGTACAGGCCTGAAAGAGATAGAGGCAAAAGGGAAAGAATTTGATCCGAATTATCACAACGCTGTGATGACTGAAGACAGCGACGAGTACGAAAGCAACTACGTAAGCGAAGTTCTTCAGAAGGGATATACTTTCAAGGACAAAGTGATAAGACCGAGCATGGTCAAAGTAACAAATTAGAGACAAAGGGCCCGGCAAAAGCCGGAGGCCGTTAAAAAGTCAAAAATAGTAAAAACAAAAATCAATAATAAAAGAAAGGAGTACCCGGGTCCTGAAAGATCAAAAGGGATACGGGGCACAGAAAAACAATGGGAAAAGTAATAGGAATCGACTTAGGAACAACAAACTCGTGCGTAGCAGTACTGGAAGGCGGAGATCCTACAGTAATCACTAACGCCGAAGGAGCAAGGACCACACCGTCTGTAGTTGGTTTTACTAAAGCAGGGGAAAGACTCGTAGGAGAGACTGCCAAGAGGCAGGCGATCACAAATCCGGAAAGAACGATCTCATCGATCAAGAGATATATGGGAACTGACCACAAAGTGACCATCGACGGAAAAGAATACACACCGCAGGACATTTCAGCGATGATCCTTGGCAAGATCAAGGCAGACGCAGAAAGCTATCTTGGCGAAACAGTAACAGAAGCTGTAATCACAGTACCTGCTTACTTTACAGACAGCCAGAAACAGGCAACAAAGGACGCAGGAAAGATCGCGGGTCTTGACGTAAAGAGGATCATCAATGAGCCTACAGCAGCAGCTTTGGCTTACGGCCTCGATAAAGAAGAAGGCCAGCACAAGATCCTGGTATATGACCTGGGCGGCGGTACATTCGACGTTTCCATCCTCGAACTGGGCGACGGCGTATTCGAAGTACTTGCAACAAACGGAAACAACAAGCTGGGCGGAGACGACTTCGACGAAGCGCTGCTCAACTTCATGGCGGATACATTCGCTAAAGAAAACGGCATCGACCTGAGAAGTGACAAGATGGCTCTCCAGAGACTGAGAGAGGCTGCCGAAAAGGCTAAGAAAGAGCTGTCAAGCGCTCAGACAACAAACGTAAATCTGCCGTTCATCACAGTAAGCGACGCAGGTCCGCTCCATCTGAACATGGACATTTCAAGAGCCAAGTTCGATCAGCTCACTGAAGATCTGGTACAGAAGACAGTTGAGCCGATGAAGAAGGCTATGGCTGATGCAGGCATCACAAACAGCGATATTGCCAAAGTCATACTGGTCGGCGGTTCCACAAGGATCCCGGCTGTACAGGACGCAGTAAAGAACATTACAGGCAAAGAGCCGTTCAAGGGCATCAACCCGGATGAATGCGTAGCTATCGGAGCAGCTATCCAGGCCGGAGTACTTACAGGTGAAGTAAACGACGTACTTCTTCTGGACGTAACACCGCTTTCACTTTCAATCGAAACACTGGGCGGAGTTGCTACAAAGCTCATCGAAAGGAACACAACCATCCCGACAAAGAAGAGCCAGATATTCTCAACAGCCGCTGACAACCAGCAGGCAGTTGACATCCACGTTCTTCAGGGTGAAAGAGATATGGCAGCCGGCAACATCACACTCGGCAGATTCCAGCTCTCAGGTATTCCACCTGCACCGCGCGGAGTACCGCAGATCGAAGTTACATTTGACATCGACGCCAACGGCATCGTAAATGTAAGCGCTAAGGATCTGGGAACAGGCAAAGAGCAGAGAATAACCATTACATCTTCCAACAAGCTGTCAGAAGACGAGATCAACCAGAAGGTCAAGGAAGCTGAACAGTATGCTGAAGAAGACAAGAAGCACAAGGAAGAAGTTGAAGTAAGGAACCAGGCTGAAACACTGATCTATGAGACAGAAAAGAATCTTAAAGAGATCGGCGACAAGCTTTCCGAAGAGGAAAAGACAGCGATCGAAACAGCCAAGGATGATCTTTCCAAGGTACTGGAAAACGGTACAGTAGATGACATCAAGGCTAAGACCGACGCTCTCACAGAACAGTTCCACACCATCTCGGCCAAGATGTATGAACAGGCTCAGGCCAACGCAGGCGCAGCAGGTGCAGGCATGGGTCCTGACATGGGAGCCGGAATGGGCGGAAGCATGGGAGCTGACCAGGGCGCAGCCGGTGATAGCGGCGCAGCTGACGACAACGTAGTAGACGCTGATTTCGAAGTAGTAGACGATGACGAGAATAAATAAAAAAACCGGCAGATAGCTTAGCTGTGAGCACTCCTTCATGCAGGGAGTGCTTATGGCGATAAAGATGAAGAAGGCTTTCTGCAAGAGGAAATAAAATGGCAGCAGAAAAAAGAGATTACTACGAAGTCCTCGGATTGAAAAAAGGAGCCACAGACGACGAGATAAAAAAGGCGTTCAGAAAGATGGCTCTGAAATACCACCCTGACAGAAACCCCGGCGATAAGGAAGCTGAGGAAAAGTTCAAGGAGGTCAACGAGGCCTACGGAATACTGTCCGATCCGGACAAGAAAAGTAAATACGACAGGTTCGGCCATGCAGGCGTAGATCCGAACGCAGGCTTTGGCGGAGGCGGTTTCGGCGGAGCCGGCGGATTTGGCGGTTTTGACGATATCTTTGACATGTTCGGCGGAATGTTCGGCGGAGGCGGCTTCGGCGGCAGGAAGCGGACAGGCCCGCAAAAGGGAAGGGATATACAGAAGAATCTGACTATCAGTTTTGACGAGGCTGCTTTCGGCACCAAGAAAAAAGTACGCCTTACAAAATACGTCAAGTGCGATACATGCG
The DNA here is from genome assembly GCA_030530305.1 of Bacillota bacterium. GTDB lineage: Bacteria > Bacillota > Clostridia > Peptostreptococcales > Anaerovoracaceae > RGIG7111. Next base: position 2,939 of record JAUMVF010000049.1, on the reverse strand, counting down.
GCGGATCGGGAGCAGAACCGGGTACAGAGAAGACCACGTGCCCTGACTGCGGCGGCACAGGCCAGCAGACCACTACCCAGAAGACACCGTTTGGAGCATTCCAGAGCACCACTACATGTAAGAGGTGCGGCGGCACAGGCCAGATAATCGAGCACCCCTGCAAGGACTGCAACGGGACGGGCAAAGTCAAGAAGACAGTCACCATCTCAGTTGATATACCGGCAGGCGTAGACGACGATTCTGTTATCTCCCTGAAAGGACAGGGCGAGCCGGGCGCCAACGGCGGACCCAACGGAGATCTGTACGTAGTCATTTCCGTTAAACCACATGATATATTCCAGAGAAGAGGTCAGGATCTGTGGCTTGAGATACCTATAAGCTTCAACCAGGCAGCCCTGGGCGATGACCTTACGGTACCGACTCTCGACGGAAAAGTTTCATACAAGATACCTCCGGGGACCCAGCCTGACACAGTTTTCAGACTCAAAGGCAAAGGCATCAAGGCCATCAGAGGAAACCGTATGGGCGACCTTTACGTAAAGGTCAATCTGGAAGTGCCTACAAAGCTGAACGCTGAACAGAAAGCGGCGATCAAAGCTATGGGCGACTCCGTAGGAGTTGATTGTTACAAGAGCAAGAAGAGCTTCCTTGATAAAGTAAAGGAACTGTTCAAATAAAAGAAATACTGTCACACAGCAGAGATAGTGATATCATGGGTGTGACAGTTTTTTTATGTAGATACATCTGAAAGGATGAACTGACGGGATGAAATACATAGAAGTCAGGATCATTACTGAAAGCAGCGCAGTGGAGCCATTAGCAGGGGTTCTCGACAGCATCGGTATCGACAGTATCGCTGTTAAAGACACTAATGATCTTGAAGACATAATAGATAACAAAGAAAAGTACAGGTATGACTATATTGCCGACGATCTCATCAGAGAACGCGAAGCGGAAAACGGTGGAAGAGCGGAAATCAGTTTTTTCCTGGATGACAGTAAGGAAGGCCGGGCAAAGCTTGAAGAGGTATACGCCACTGCGGAAAAGCTGGAACAGTACCCGTCCGGAGATGGCGGAAGCGCTCCGAAGGTATCTGTTTCGCACAGCATAGTCGATGATGAAGACTGGAAAAACAAGTGGAAAGAGTTCTTCAAACCTGCGCGGATAACGGATACCATAACAGTCTGCCCGACATGGGAGGAGTATGAGCCTGCAGGCGGCGAGACGGTGATTAGGATCGACCCGGGCATGGCATTTGGCACCGGTACCCATGAGACAACATCTTCGTGCATAATCCTCATGGAAAAGTATCTGAAAACGGAATTCAAAGTTCTTGACGTGGGATGCGGCTCAGGGATACTTGCCATAGCCGCAGCCTTCATGGGATGCAGCGGCGTGATTGGTGTAGACCTTGATCCAGACGCTGTGGAGGCGGCAAATGAAAACGTGAAGATCAACGGCGTGGAAGAACGCGTGGAGATACTGAAAGGGGATCTGGCTGAAGGGCTTGATATAAAGGCGGATATGGTAGCTGCCAACCTGACGGTCAATCTGATTGAGAGGCTTCTTGCCGATATTTCCGCCCACATGAGGGCGGACGGTATGTTTATCGCCTCCGGCATACTGACTGAGCAGGAGCAGCAGGCAAAAGACGCCATGAAGGCCCAGGGCCTGGAAGTGATCGAGACCCTGGTCAAGGGCGACTGGTGTACCATCGCGGCGAAAAGGAGAGCAGAATGAACAGATTCTTTGTAGAACCGGCTAACGTGAAAGAAAAAAACATAATCATAGATTCGAAGGAAGATATAAAGCATCTTTCGAAGGTGCTACGCCTGAAGAAGGGCGATGAGATCGAAGTTTCCGACGGCTGCGAGTGGGAATATATGGCTGTGATCTCGGATGTAAGTGATGATGCGGTCATAGCGGATATCACTGACAAACAGGCTTTTGCCCGGGAACCGAAGCTTGATGTGACGCTTTTCCAGGGCATACCCAAGCAGACAAAGATGGACAGCATCGTCCAGAAAACAGTGGAACTGGGAGTCAAGAAAATAGTGCCCGTATTCATGGACAGGACTGTTGCGGTAGATAAGGGAAAGACCGGCAAGAAAGTTCAGCGCTGGCAGAAGATCGCTTCAGAATCAGTGAAGCAGTGCAAACGGGGAGTGATCCCGCAAGTGAAAGAGCCTGTGGATTTTGAACAGGCAGCCGGAAGCTTGGGAGGATATGACCTTATAGTTTTCCCGTATGAAAATGAAAAAGACAGGACCATAAAGGACCTGCTCAGGAATATAGACGGGGCGGACTCACCGGGAAACACAGCCGGCGCGGGGGTAGAAAGCAGCAGCGACCTGCCCGGCACAGTCGCTGTTATCATAGGCCCGGAAGGGGGCTTTTCCGAAACGGAGGCCGAAAAGATCGTAGCTGCGGGAGGCCAGCCTGTATCCCTTGGAAAGACTATCCTGAGGACGGAAACAGCAGGGCCTGCGGCTCTGGCCATGATAATGTACGAACTGGAATTATAATAAATAAACGATCGAAAAAGCCCTGCGCATGTTGCAGGGCTTTGCGATGTCCGGATGTATGTGTATATGGGTTTTCTGCGCTCCGGCTGCACGGACGCTTCTGGCGGGACTATTTCCAGTCGTCTGCCACCTCACGGGCTTTGCCGATGGCGTCGCCTAAGATTGCTTCCACATCGAAACCTTCGATGTCGAGGCCTTCCGCCTTTATCGCGTCGAACCTTTCTATTTCAAACATATCTGCGACTCCGCGGACATATTCTGTACCGAAGTCATTATCGCCTATGAAACCGCCGCTTGTCGTGATGTAGGCGAGTTTCTTCGCTTTGCACAGGGATTTTGCGTCAGGTCCTTCATAGCAGAAAGTCAGGTTGGTAACGAAAACGTTCTCAAAGTAGACCTTCAGAAGTGAAGGGA
>JAUMVF010000048.1 GCA_030530305.1 Bacillota bacterium | reverse complement strand
ATCATTATTATAGGCATGAACACCCATAATATCAGAACGATAATAATTGCAGCTGCTGATTTGACAATCAATTTCTTGTTTTTTTCTATGGTTGCTAAAATGCCCACCGCGATAGCACTGACACATGCTACGATTGGACCAGCAAACCAGATTCCTACACCTGCATAAGAAAGCGCTGTGCCAACGGTTTCAGAAGCATGTCCTGATTTATAAAACAAATAAAATGCACACCACGAAAGAAAATGCAGTACCATTATGCCAATGGCTATTTTGCTTATAAGAAATACTTTGCCGGCTATGCTCTCATGTTCGGCAGAAGGTACGTCTGCAAAGGCTTCGCTTTCTTTGGATAGCAAATAATCAGAGGAAACGTTAAAAATGGCAGACAGCTTAGGAATCATTGTAATATCAGGGAATCCTTCACCGGTTTCCCATTTTGATATTGCCTTATTAGAAACGCCAAGTTTATCTGCGAGCTGCTTTTGCGTTAATCCTTCCTGCTTGCGCAGCTTTGCAATCCTTTTCCCAACTGAAACTGCCTCCATGTTTAAGCCCTCCTGTATTCATTATAGACAATAACTGCATAATGAGCAAAGAACTTTGGCAGGAATCAGTCTACGAATAGTGGATAATAAAGAAAAAGACTATAGTAATCGTCAAATTTTCGTAACACCCGAAGCGAAAATCTCTAAAAATCCCCTGCCGAGCACGCTGAATATCGGCTTGATTTATGAAGCTAGAAAAGATATAAATGCTGAAATGCAGTGATACCAACGCTTTCAGGCAATAAAAAAGATATGCAAAGTTTTGTTGAAACTGCATATCTTAGTTGGCTAAGGCATACAATATCAACAAAATCCTGTAATCGTGCAGTTATACGACCCTCCATTTTCGCCGTATCGTATGCCCGAAACAGCGGGTTATACCTTAAACGTTACGGTAAATACAGTTCCTTTTTCGGCGGTGCTTTCCACGCTTACAGTCCCGCCGTGTCTTTCGGTTATGGTTTTTGCTATGGCAAGGCCGAGACCGTAGCCGCCTTCTGAAGAGGTCCGTGTCCGGGCCTCATCTACCCGGTAGAATCTTTCAAACAGATGCTCGAGAGACTCTTTTGGTATGGGGTCGCCGGTATTGGTCACAGACATGATCGTCTGAGGACCGTTCTTTGCAAGGCGCAGAGTGATGTCACCGCCTTCCGGCGTGTACTTGCACGCGTTGTCCAGGAAAATGCGGACAAGCTGGTTGAGCTGTGTTCCGTCGCCCTGCATGGTTATGCCGGGCTGAACATCGCATGTCAGGTTGAGGCCTTTTTCGAAGGCCACCGGATCGAACTGAAGGGAAACGTTTTCACATATATCGCTGAGATCGACCTCAGAAAATACCACAGGCGACTGTTCTCCGTCGGATTTGGCCAGGAAGAGAAGATCGCCCACCAGTTTGCTCATGTGCTCGGCTTCTTCTTTTGTGCTGTTCAGCCATTTCTCCTGACTTTCCACAGTATCGTCCTTGTGGGACATGATGATGTTATTGTTGGCAAGGATTACTGTGAGAGGTGTCTTCAGCTCGTGGGACGCGTCCGCTACAAACTGATGCTGCTGCCTCCATGAGCGTTTGACAGGCCTGATGGCAAGACCCGAAAGAAGCAGGCTTATGAAGAATACGATCACAAGTCCGCAGACTGTCAGGAATCCCGAAATGAAGATGGTCTTTTTAACTGCTTCGCGGGCTTCGGAAGTGTCGGCGAAAGCTATTTTCAGGACGTCGTCTTCCGTTGAAGTCCTGTATCGCAGCTCCTGTTTTGATATGTTTCCTTCCTGCTTGTTTTTGGCCAGAACATAAGCTACAGCCGCGTCAAGCTGGGCGCTGCTGAGGTTGAGGGAATTGGATGAGACCGTATAAGTAGCGGAGCCGGAGTAAATGGATACCACTGACGTAGTAACGAAACGTTTCTCGCCGCTGCCGTATTCGTCGTCTCCGGATTCTTCGCCGGAGGTATCGCCCTGGCCCGGAAGCAGCTTGTTCAGGATCTGCCCCGGATCGAAGAGGGAGCCTGCGTCAAAAGCCGGTTTGCGCAGCGCTTCGCTGAGAGAGCCTTCGACCCTGTCGTACTGCTGGTGATAAGTGTTGATGCAGACAACAGAAAACAGAGCCAGCAGCACTATGCCGACCAGTATCATGTTGATGAGTACGATTTTTCTTCTGAGTTTCTTAAGCATCAGTTAACTCCAGCCTGTTTTTCGCGAGGGCCTTAAGCATCAGCAGACTCCAGACGATATCCGACTTTGCGGAGGGCAGTGATATTCACTTTCGATCCGACAAATTTGATCTTCCTTCTGAGGAAGGAAATATATGCTTCAACGTTGTTGTCTGTGGCGTCTGAATCGTAACCCCAGACTTTTATGATCAGATCCTCTTTGGTGATCGCCGTCTTCGGATTGGACATGAGCAGTTTGAGGATCTCGAATTCCTTGTAGTTAAGATGTGTGGATTTTGCGCCGCATGAAAGATCGCAGGTTGAAAGGTCAAGCCGCAGGTCTTCAAAGGACAGCTCATTTATGATGACTTCACCCTGCCGTCTGGTCAGAGCCCTTACCCTGGCGAGAAGTTCCGCCGTCTCGAAAGGCTTGGTCATATAATCGTCAGCCCCCGAATCCAGACCGGTGACCTTATCGGGAACCGCGTCTTTTGCGGTAAGCATCAGGATCGGCGTGTTCACCTTGTTTTTGCGCAGCTCCGCCGCCACGTCAAAACCGTTCATTTTCGGAAGCATGACGTCCAGTATGATGAGGTCGTAAATACCGCTCAACGCGTAATCAAGACCGTCTTGTCCGTCATAGACCACGTCAGTCTGATATTTTTCCTCTTCGAGTATATGTCCCAGAGCGTCCGCGAGACGCACTTCGTCTTCCACGATCAGTATGTGCATAAATGATTCCTTTCGGTCTTTCAGATATATTGAGATTATATCACAGGGCTTTTTTCTTTTCATCCGCCCTGCGGGGCCGCGACGGCCCGTTGTATTTAATGAAATGATAATCCGGCTTGCTTAAAAAACACTTAAAAGACTCCGGCCGGAAGTATATTTGGGGCAGGCAAAAATTTATTTTTTAGTTTAAGAAACTTTTAAGGTTAGCCCGTTATTATATGATCAGGAAAAGAAAAGAGATAATAACACAAAGAATAACCAAAACAAAAAACCATAATAACCTTCCTTAAAACCAATACCAATAACAATTTTTTCTTTTCAATGACATCCAAACACACACAGGCAGAGTCCCGGTCATTACGGCCGGGATTTTGCTTTGCCTGCCCGGCCGGATCTCAGGCAGCCCATATGCCTGCGCCGGATTTGAGAAGCGAAGGGAAACAGGATATAATAAGCGCGGAGAAAAGATATGATAAAAGTAAGAGATATCACATTGGGAGAAGGGATCCCGGCTATATGCGTCCCACTGACAGGGGCGACTGCGGAAGAAGTGCTGGTTCAGGCGGAGCAGGCAGCTTTATCGGAAGCGGACATCGCCGAATGGAGAGCCGATCTTTGCGGCGAGGTAATGACCGGTACCTGCGGGATGCCGCAGTTGATCCGGGAAATCAGAGAACGTCTTGGAGATAAGGCGCTCCTATTTACCGTGCGAACGAAAAAAGAGGGCGGCGCTGCGGATATAGACGAAGAGGCTTATAAAGCCCTACTTGAAGAGGCGCTCAAAGAAGCGCCGGGGATCGACATGATCGACATCGAGCTGTCCGCGGGAGAAACCGCTGTATCAGAACTGACCAAGGAGGCAAAAAGAACAGGCGTGGTATCAGTGATATCCAGCCATGATTTTGAAAAAACGCCGGAGGATCCGGAACTGGAAGCTTTGGCAGAAACTCTCGATAAGACCGGCGGCGACATCGCCAAGATAGCTGTGATGCCCCAGAGCACGGAAGATGTGGAAAGGATTCGCGCTCTAGCGGATAAAATAAAAAACGGCCTTATGAAAAAGCCGTATCTTCTCATTTCTATGGGAGAGACCGGTAAAGAGACCCGGCTTGACGCGGGGGCTCTGGGCTCTGTTATGACTTTCGGCGCGCTGACTGAAAAGCAGCTTTCGGCGCCGGGACAAGTGACGGTGTCCGAACTTAAGAAAGAACTTCTCAGAAGGAGCCGTCTTTAGTTTCACACATGTGAAGAGGACGCTTAAAAGGAACTGCCTTTGAGCTTTTCCAGTATAAGGGCGGCGTTTTCTTTCGGCCCGTGAAGCAGGGTGTCGATGCAGAACTCACCATATTTTTCGTAAAGAGGACCCCGGTCCTTTTTTATTTTCCTCAGAGCGTTCAGGTCTGTGGAAAGAGGCCGTCCTTCCGTGGCCAGTTTTTCGATGTCCCGGTCAAGGAGCACGACGCGGCCGTTCTGCATAAGGGCGTCCATGTTTTCTTCACGGAGAACGCACCCGCCGCCGGTGGCTATAATGGTGGAATTTTCTTTGCCGGTCCTGCGGGCGATCTCAGATTCCAGATCTCTGAAATGAGGCTCACCATACTCTGCGAATATCTCGGGAATGCTCATCCCCGCCATTTCTTCTATAGCTTCATCCATATCGGTGAAGGCCTTGCCGGTGAGGACCGAAAGGGCCCGGCCTATGGTTGATTTGCCTGAACCGGGCATTCCGATGAGCACGATGTTCATGCTTTTTTCCCGGAGAGCGGAAAGGATCTCCTGATCCCTGCTGTCCCATCCGGGCTTTCCGGTAAAGTAAGCCGCGGCTTCGGTTGCCTGGGATACAAGCATGGAAAGGCCGTTGGCATAAGGGATGCCGGCCTTCTTCGCCTGAAGCAGAAGGTCCGTAAGCTGCGGGTTATATATAACATCAAAAACACCTTTGCATTCCGCAAAGACTGAAAGATCGATGAGACGTTTGCCGTTGTCCGGGTACATGCCCACCGGCGTGGTGTTGACTATGATCTCGCTGTCCTGATAGCTGTCGAGCTGATCGTAGGAAACGCATTTGAAAAGATCCCGCGCGGGAGACGTTTCCGGATGGCGGGTCACTACGGTGACTGAAGCGGCTCCGCTGTCCTTTACGGCGTGACGGACCATGCTGCCGGCTCCGCCGTCGCCCAGGATCAGAACTTTCCTGCCTTCAAAAGATATCCCTGCAGATGCTGCCGCCTTGAGGAATCCCGGATAATCGGTGTTGGTGCCGCAAAGAGCTCCCTCTTCATCAAAGTACAGCGTGTTGACCGCGCCCAGCTTTTCCGCCAGAGGAGAAAGCTTGTCGCAGTACGGCATCACGGCTTTTTTATACGGGATGGTGACGTTGAGAGCTTTAAAAGATCTCTCTTTCATAAAAGCGTCGAATTCTTCCCGGGAAAGAGGGATCAGATCGTAATCGTATTCCCCCAGCATTTCGTGAATGGTCTTGCTGTAGCTGTGACCAAGCTTTTCGCCGATCAGTCCGTATCCGGCCATCTGCTATACCTCCGTGTAATTGCCCAGGAAGACGAAAGTCTCCGGGCTCAGGTCCAGTTCGCACAGGAGGTCAACGACTTCCTCTTTGAGAACTGAAGCTTCGATATCGAAATAGAACATGAACTCGAAATCACTGCCGGGAATATTCCGGGATTCGAGTTTTGTAAGATTTAATCCCATGGATGAGAAGCGGGCCAGCATTTTGTAAAGAGACATGGGCTTGTGGGGCAGGGTCAGCATAAGGCTGATCTTTGAAGCTCCCGGATAGATCTCAAGGTCCTTGGAGATGCAGATGAAGCGGGTGTAGTTGTTGTCGCTTATCTGGATGTTCTCCTCCAGGATCTTAAGGCCGTAAATGCCTGCGCATTCTCTTGATGATATGGCGGCGATATCTTTCCTGCCGCTTTTGGCCACCCGTTCCGCGGCAACGGCAGTGTTTTCGCACACTGTGATCTTAAGGTCTCTTGTTTCGCCCAGCTTCTGGATGAAATCGGCGCACTGGCCGATAGCCTGTTCATGGGAGATGATCTCGGTTATGTCCGAAAGATCTGCTCCCGGAGCCGCCAGAAGTTTGTGTGATATCTTCATCCTTACGACTCTGGCGATGTTGAACTTATGGCTTTTCATAAGATCGTACACTCTTCCCACCGAGCCGTAGGAACTGTTTTCTATAGGAAGAAGCCCGTATTTGCACAGACCTTTTTCCACCGCGTTGAAAACGCTTTCAAAACCTGAGAAGAACATGATGGTCGGGAAATTAAAGAGTTTTTCCGCGGCAGCCTGGGAATAGGCGCCGGCTATGCCCTGGCAGGCAACGGTGGCTTCCTCCGGGAAAAGGGAAGGGGTATTTTCCACCGCCTGCTTTATCCGGGCTTTCAGTTCGGAGTTCTTGTCCATGCAGCTGTGCTGGTACGCCCGGCTAACATCGAACATGGTGTTGAAGAGGATGCGTCCGTATCTGTCAAGAGGCTCGCCCAGCCGGTCGGAGATCCGGTGAAGCACCTGGTTCTCCCTGTCCTGATCCAGAACGGCCAGGCCGTTTTCTTTCTTGTACTTTGCCATTGAGAGGGCAAGGTCCATCCGCTTCGAAAAAAGATCGCACAGCTCGTCATCTATGGCGTTGATTTTTTCACGTATGTCTTCTCTGTTCATCTGGTCTTCCTTCCAGTAGTTTATCCTTCTATCATATCCAGCAGGCCCAGCGCCAGCGCCGCGTTGACCGCGGGAACGGCTCTTACCGCGACACATGGGTCGTGTCTGCCTTTTATGTTGAGTTTCACCGGTTTCATTGTTTCCATATCCACCGAGTCCTGAGTCAGGGCGATGGATGGAGTTGGCTTGAAGGCGACTCTCGTGATAAGGGGCATACCGCTGGTGATGCCGCCCAGGATCCCGCCGTGGTGGTTGGTCAGAGTTTCGATGTGACCGTTTTTCACGATAAACGGGTCGTTGTTTTCAGATCCTTTAAGAGACGAAGCCGCAAAACCTGTACCGAATTCGACTCCCTTCACTGCGGGGATGCCGAAAAGGATGGGTGTAAGAACGCTTTCCACGCCGCCGTACATACATCCGCCGATACCGGCCGGAAGTCCTGTTACGGCTGCTTCTACGATTCCTCCCGCGGAATCGCCCGCCTCCTTCAGAGCCATTATGTGATCAACCATTTTCTTTCCCGCTTCACTGTCGTTTACAGGGAAGGGGCTTTCAGAAAGGGCTGAAAGAGTTTCGGCGCTGACATTTGACGGGTCAAAAGGCTCGTCGTATATATCGCCGATGGAGAAAAGATGGGCTCCTATCTCTATGCCTCTGGTCTCAAGTATCTGGAGGGCGATGCCGCCCGCAGCGCAAAGAGGCGCCGTCATTCTGGCGGAAAAAGGGCCGCCTCCCGCCATGGAAGGCCCGTCGTATTCTCCGTCCCGGTCGTATTTCATGCGGGCGGTAAAGTCCGCGTGGCCGGGCCGGGGTATATTTTTCGTGCATTTGTAATCACCGGAACGGATATCTTTGTTCTCGATGACTATGGTCAGCGGGGATCCGTCTGTCGTAATGCCGTCTGCCGCAAGACCTGAAGTTATCAGGGGCTCGTCGGCTTCTTTTCTGGCGGTGCTGCAGCAGGAATTGCCCGGCGCCCGGAGCGCCATGAAGCTTTGGAGCTTTTCCATGTCGATGGCAAAGCCTGCGGGAAGCCCGGTTACTACTGCTTTTATCTGCGGTTCGTGTGAACCGCCGGAGATCTCCACGTGTATATTTTGTCCGAATCCGGAACTTGCTGTTCTGTTATTCATGTTATTCCTTTCCGGTTGATCAGCTCTGTAAAAAATCAAAGTTCTTCTGTTATGCCGCCGAGCTTTCTGAAATCGCGGAAGAATCCGGGGTAGGACTTGTTTACTGCCTCGGCGCCCCTGATGATGACAGGACCGCTGGCTATGGTGGAAGCCAGTGCTGCGGCCATTACTATGCGGTGGTCGTTGCAGCTGTCGACTTCTCCGCCGTGAAGCGGTACCCGGCCTTTGATGATCAGGCCGTCTTCGGTTTCTTCTATCACGCCGCCCAGGGTGCTTACCAGCTGGGTAGTGGTCTTGAGTCTGTCGCTTTCCTTAAGGCGCACACGGCCTGCTCTGACTATCTGCGTTTCCCTGTTTACTCTTGTGGCCAGGACTGCTGCGATAGGCACCAGATCCGGCGTGTCGGAAACGTCGATGATCACAGGGCCGCCCTTGTCGTAAGGGGAGCCCAGGTTGGAATAGAACCCGATGATATCCAGGATCGCTTTGTCGCCCTGAGGGGAGCGGGAGTCTATGCCGTGGCATATGATCCTTGAACCCATGGCGTTGGCTGCGAACCATACGGCCGTATTGGACCAGTCGCCTTCGACCGCAAAGGATTCGGGATACTGGTATTTCTGACCGCCCGGGATCACAAAAGTGGTCGGGCGCTTTTTCGTCGCATGCTTTTTTTCCACCTCTACCCCGAAGTCGCGGAGGACCTGGAGAGTCAGGTCTATATAGCCGGCCGACTCCAGCCTTGTGGGGACTTCGATGAAGCTGTCCTCATCAAGGAGCGGCAGCGCGAAAAGGAGCCCCGTTATATACTGGGAGCTGATATTACCCGGGATCACATAGGTGCCGGGTGTAAGTCTGCCGGTGACCTTCAGCCTCGTGTCTGATTCCTTTGTGAACTCACAGCCGTGAGCGGTCATTTCCTCATCGAGAGGAGTGAGGGGCCGCTGAAAAAGTCTTTCTGTGCCTGTAAATACGGCTTCATTTTTCAGAGCCATGACTACAGGAAGCATGAATCTTATGGTCGAACCGCTTTCGTTGCAGTCAAGCACAGGTACGTCATCGGCAAGAGCTTTCAGACAGTTTTCCGTTGCGATTATGTCTTCGGACCGTTCGGGGATAGTTACCCGGGAAAGGGCCTTTTCCAGCGTTTCCGCTGTAAGGTCCCCGTCCTCCATTGCGTTGAGGACCGAAGCGATCAGAAGTCTGTGCCCGTGGGATTTAGACGGGATCGCTGAGATGTTCCCCGATAATTTGCGGGGGGTGATCTTTATATCCATCTTTTTTCCTTTCTTTACGCCTCCAGAGCGGACCTTATCAGGTCCTTCAGGCCGGCGGTTTGTATCCGGCGCAGACTGCAGCGGCCGACTTTTTCCGGGATCACAAGAGTTATCTCCGATCCGCGGCGTTTCTTGTCGGACAGAGCCGCCTCCGCCAGGTCTTCTGCTCTATATGGACAGGAAAGGTCGTAACCCAGACCGGCAAGGGCGCTGATGATTTCTTCCGCAGAAGCAGCAGGGATCATGCCTGCGGCAGCCGAAGCTTCCGCAATGAGAGCGGTTCCTTTTGCTACTGCGAGTCCGTGACTTGTCCCGTATCCGCTGAGTTTTTCTATCGCGTGTCCAAAAGTATGACCGAGATTTAGAGGCTGTCTTTCCCCTGACTCTTTTTCGTCCTTTTCCACTATGATCCGCTTGACGTCAGCGGAAAGGAAAGCGACGGTTTCTATGAGCTGGTGGAAATCTTCGCCTCTGATTTCCGTATCGTCCATATATTCTTTGAGTTTTTCAGAGTTATCTCTGATATATGTGAACAGGGAAGGGTCCGCGATGATGCCGCTTTTCACGGCTTCCGCGAGTCCGTCCATGATCTGGTCTTTTTCAAGGGTGCCGGCAGTGTCCGTATCGAATATCACAAGTGACGGCTGCCAGAAAGCTCCCGCAAGGTTCTTTCCTGCGGTCAGGTCTACGCCAGTCTTTCCGCCAACAGAAGAATCTACTGCCGCCAGAAGGCTGGTGGGGATCTGAACGAAGTTGATGCCCCGCATGTAAAGAGCTGCGGCAAGTCCTGCCATATCGCCCGTTACGCCGCCGCCCAGAGCGACGATAGCATCGCTTCGGGTAAGGGCTTTTTCTCCGGATGCCAGAAATTCAAGCATGCCGCAGACTGTGTCCATTTTCTTGGAAGCTTCGCCATTGGGGAAGGTGTATTTCCGCAAAGCGTAGCCGGCGTCTGAAAAACTCTTCATGAGAGCCTGATCTTCGCCGCCGTAAAGGGCGCCGACCTTATCATCGGTGATGACAGCCAGAGTCTCTGCCTTGGGCAGGACTTTCTTTATCAGGCTTCCTGCTTCAGAAAGGAGCCCGCTTCCCATGAGCACTTCGTATTCAGTTGAGGCTTTTACTGTGAATGATCTCATTGTCCGGGCCTCCGCGCCCGTCTTTATCAGAAGACTTCGCCGTCTATGACAGCCTTCTGTATCCTTCCTTTTCTGAGCATTTCACGCAGAGTTTCGGTGTCGGTCTCTTTGATGGCCTTGCTGTAGGCTGTGAGTCTTTCTGCGAGAGAATCTATTTCTGAGGCCAGAGCGTCTTTGTTCTCAAGGAAAAGCTCTGTCCACATGTCTTCGTTGAGTTTCGCCACGCGGGTAAGATCCTTGTAGCTTCCGGCTGAGAAGCCTTCATGGTCCGCCGCCGTCGGGCTCTGTATGTAGGCGCTCGATACTACGTGAGCAAGCTGGGACGTAAAAGCGATCATCCTGTCATGCTCTTCGGGAGTTGTGATCTGTATATTTGAGAAACCTATCTGTCTGCATAAAAGCATGATCTTCTCAACAGTCTCGATAGCAGTGCCTTTGGCCGGCACGAGCACCATGGAGGCATCGTTGAAGAGGGCGTTTTTCGAATGGGCGAATCCGGAATGTTCCAGGCCTGCCATAGGATGCCCGCCCATGAAAACGAAGCCGTTTTCCTTTGCCACCGGGAAAAGCCTGCTGCACACGTACTGTTTTACGCCGCATGTATCAAGTACGATGGCGCCTTTTTTGAATTCCCCGGCATGGGCTGTTACGAAATCCACCGCTGCCTGAGGGTAAAGGGCGACGATCACCAGATCGCATTCCGAAAGAGTTCCTTCTGCCAGAGGCTCGTTGATGGCGTCTGTCAGCAGCGCCCTGCGGACTACGGTCTCGTCGATGTCGCAGCCGTAAATGTAGTGGTGAGTCTGATTCTTCAGCGCTTTGGCCATTGAGCCGCCGATAAGTCCCAGCCCGATGACCGCAATGTTCATTTTTTCAGTGTATTTTTCTGTCATTTTTCTGTCCTGTAAAAAATCCGTTTATGTCAGCTCCGGTTATTCGCTTTTATATGCGAAAGGCCGCAGCGCGGTTACTTTCTCTACAAGCGTTTTGAACGCCTCCGGAGTCAGTGACTGGGCCCCGTCGCACAGGGCGTGAGGCGGGTCGTTGTGTACTTCGATCATCAGTCCGTCGGCTCCCGCGGCAGTGGCTGCCAGAGCCATTGGCTCTACAAGGTCCGCTATGCCTGTGGCATGAGAAGGATCCACGATGACCGGCAGGTGGGTCTTGCTCTTAAGAAGCGGGATCGCCGCCAGGTCGAGAGTGTTCCTCGTTGCCGTCTCAAATGTCCTTATGCCTCTTTCGCAGAGGATGATGTTCTCGTTTCCTCCGGACATGATGTATTCCGCGCTCATGAGGAACTCGCGGAGAGTATTGGAAAGTCCCCGCTTTAAGAGTATGGGCTTTTTCAGTGTGCCCAGTTCCTTGAGCAGCTCAAAGTTCTGCATGTTCCTGGCGCCTACCTGGATCACATCGACATCTTCGAAAAGCGGAAGATGCGAAGGGTCCATTACCTCCGTAACGATTGGAAGGCCCGTAGCCTTTTTGGCTTCCAGGAGAAGCTTTATGCCTTCTGCCCTGAGGCCCTGGAAGGCGTATGGTGAAGTTCTGGGCTTGAAAGCGCCGCCTCTGAAAAGACACGCGCCGGCGTCTTTGACTGCCGCGGCCACTTCCGATATCTGTTCCCTTGATTCAACAGAGCAGGGCCCCGCGATTATCTGGAAATTGCCGCCGCCGATCTTCACCCCTCCGATATCTATCACGGTATCCTGGGGATGGAACTGGCGGTTGGCGCTTTTATATGGTTCCTGGATCCGCTTTACGACGTCAACGATGTCCAGGGCGCGGATCAGATCGATATCCAGTTTGCTGGTATCGCCTATGAGCCCCAGCACGGTGGTGTTCTCACCTTCGCTGAAGTTGATGTCGAAGTCCAT
>JAUMVF010000163.1 GCA_030530305.1 Bacillota bacterium | reverse complement strand
CTACCCAATCTTCTGTAGAATCCCTTGATATCTTTCCATCAAGGATTCCTTTTATTCTCTCTGTGATTTCATCTCTTGTAGGTTGTTTCATAGATAGCTTTCCTGATGATTTCAAGATCCATTATAAGTATTCAATACAGAGATAAAGGATTATTCATCTGTATTTGAATCCACAACAGCATTTTTCTTGTATTCGTTCCATGCATTTTGGAATTTGAAGGTATAAATTATTCCGTAAATACCAAATAAAACAAACAATATTACAGATTATATATGCTGACAATTAATCGTTCATTATTCCCCTGTCTTTTTCTTTCTCTTCAGATCATCAATGGCATTCAAAACATATCTGCATGCACCGATGGCACAGAAAAAGAGGCCTAATGCAAAATCAAATATATACGATCTGGCGATCTCAGGTTCAGCCAAAAACCTGTAAGCACCTCTGACAGCCTGAATGAACGTAATCGTATAATCGATCTCGCCGCTTGCATACCAGCTTTGGAATGCATTGTAGCAATCCAGGGCCAAACACATATAACATGCGATAGCTATTGCAACTATTGCAGCAAGTACCGAGATGATCACACCTTTCAAACTCTCCCGTTTAGCGAAAAGGCTGTAACCTATGTTAGCCAGGACGACTCCTACAAGGCCGCCGACCGCAGAAATGAACCCGATCTGGAACATAAAAAACCAGACAACGCCGCCGATAAGGGCGAACAGCATAGCACCGACAATGCCTGCTACAACGTTTTCCTTTGGTTCATATACTTCATGCTCTTCAAGGATCCTGGCATTACCACTGAACTCGTTGTCGTAACGTCCCTCATCATATACTGCCGGAACCGTTTGATCAGGATCTTCGTATACTTCATTTGGAAAAGAAAGATCCTCCTGATCCTCTAACAGCTTTACCGCCTCTTCTTTAGGAAAAACGCAATGACAAAAAACGCATTTACAATTCTCGCTGCTGTCATCCAAAGTAATAAGAGAACCGCAATTCTTGCACAAACCCTGATTTGTCATAATTCGCATCCTTCTTTTGATCAGCTTAACATTTACATCAGCAAGCTGAGATGATTACTCAGTATACACCTTTGAAAGATCCACGCCGAAAAGCTTGAACAGGCCTTCAACTTCCTTTTTGTCATATTCATAATATACACCGTCAGAGTGCCAGATAGCACACCCGTCTGTCGCTATTGCTATATCAACTGGTTTTCCCTCTTTTTTGTAAAGTCTGAGCAGCTCAAACGGGCAGCCTGAACCAGTGTGACGCTTACAATTTCTTAATGTGTCTTCAAGTTTCTTAACGCCGTCCGCATTTTCTAAGACAAACGTCTTTCCTTTTATGTAAAGCTCTGCCCGAACGATATCTTTGATCTGTCCGGGATCGACAGGAGATATCTCCAGATAGTCATATGCCTGCATCAAGAGTTTTGCAACTTCAGCGGCATCCTCAGGCGCAATGTAATTGTTCTTGAAAAGTTCTGAATCCGCAGTGTTTTGACCGCCCCACAGTGACCCATCATTACCCAGTGTCCAGGATTCATTCATCCCGTCATGCTGCCAGATGAAATATATCGGCCTCATATCCGCAAAGGGGAACACGTCATACTTTTTATCCTGCATATGTTTGGTCGCGTTCGTGATCGCCGTCTTCCATGCATCCTGAGCATCAGGTATATATGCGTTGCCGATATCGGGTTGGGTAGGATAGAAGATCACGGCAACCGTATCGACCGGGAGATCGCCGAAACGAAGATTTTTGCGGGAATCGGGCATGTCAGCAGAAGCCACATCCGCTGCCGGCTGTGAAGCAGATCCGCTTGCTGCATTTACCTCTGCCGATGAAGTAACCTGTGTATTATTTGTTCCGTTTGACCTTGCGCATGAACTGATATTCAGACAGATAAGCGCACTCATAAACAAAGCAGTAAGTTTTTTCATATAGCATCA
>JAUMVF010000047.1 GCA_030530305.1 Bacillota bacterium | reverse complement strand
TTGTTCATAATAGCATGTATCATATCAATGGCCATGGGTACATCAGTAGGTACTATAACAGTCCTCACGCCCATCGCTTTCGCGGTGGCGCAGGCCGCGGGGCTGAATCTGCCAATGTCTGTTGCGGCGGTAGTAGGCGGCTCAATGTTCGGTGACAACCTTTCATTTATTTCAGACACGACCATCGCGGCGACGAAAACCCAGGGCTGCGACATGAAAGACAAGTTCAAAGCCAACCTGTGGATCGCTCTCCCGGCGGCGGCAGTAACGCTTGTTATACTTATAATCATCTGCCTCAAAGGAGAAAGCGTGGGGCTGGAACACTATGATTTCAACCTGCTTCAGGCTATACCGTACTTTGCTGTACTCGTTGCGGCCATAGCCGGCATCAACGTT
Organism: Bacillota bacterium; assembly: GCA_030530305.1. Taxonomy (GTDB): domain Bacteria; phylum Bacillota; class Clostridia; order Peptostreptococcales; family Anaerovoracaceae; genus RGIG7111. Next base: position 11,875 of record JAUMVF010000047.1, on the reverse strand, counting down.
CTCGTGGTACTGGGAGCAGGCACTGTGCTGTTCTTCATCATAGGACTGATTACCAAATCCCTTACTTTCGATACGGCATTCAGCGCTATGGGCGACGGCGTATCCGGCATGTTTGAGACCATGATAGTCACCATACTGGTAGCGTCCATCGGTTCGCTTATGAAAGAATACGGCGGCTTCGAATGGATCCTGCAGAAAGTAAGAAACAGGGCGAAAGGCAGAAAAGGCGCGAAAGTGGGCATCGGCCTTCTTGGCTCCCTTATGGACATCGCTACAGCCAACAATACTGTTGCCATAGTAATGGCAGGGCCTATCGCAAAGGATATAGCTGAGGAGTATGATATCTCACCTAAGGAAACAGCATCACTTCTGGATATATTCTGCTGCGTATGGCAGGGAATAATTCCCTACGGCGCGCAGCTTCTCATTGCCGCGGGACTGGCAAAGATAACAAGTATATCTATCATACCTTTCCTCTTCTATCCGTTCCTGCTGCTGGTATCAGTGCTGATTGCCATAGCCATAAAAAAAAGATAGCGTATAAGACAGTAAAGGGAAAGTGTCAAAAGCAGCAAAAGGATGGCACAAAAACAGCATATAAAAACCCCGCGCCTTATGACGCGGGGTTTATTTGATTCTTTTACTGGTTTTTCAGATATTCCTCCAGGCGGATGAATACTTTTTTTTGTAAATGCTACGGCCTCGACCACGGTCTTTGGGCCAGTCACTATATCGCCTGCCGCGAATACTCCCGGAGTGCTTGTCTCTCCCCATTCGTTGACATCCAGAAGCCCTTTCTGGGTCAGCTTGACAGTGCCTGTGTTCATATCCGCTCCCGGGCCCTGCCCGATAGCAAGAATAACTGAATCCGCAGGTACATCGAACGTTTCCGAATAATCCTCTTCAAATACTGTGTTGCCGTCTTCGTCCTCTTTCTTTAAGACTCTCACGCAGCGTACACAGTCTTCGAGTATGCGGACTGCCTGGGCGTAATGAACAAACTCAACGCCGTCGATCTCGGCCATCTCTATCTCATCGTGATTCGCTGTCACGTCTTCTTCGCCTTTGTAATGAAGGATCGTAACATGTGAATGCTGTCTTCTTACAGCTGTTCTGGCAGCATCGATGGCCACATTGCCCGCTCCTACTACAGCTACTCTGTTTCCCAGCTCAAGAGTCTCAGGCGACTTGAGGTAATCTATGGCAAAATGCACATGTCCCAAAGTCTCGCCCAGAAGTCCGAGCTTGTTGGGTCTTCCTGTTCCGGTAGCTACAAAAACAGCCTTATATCCGTCCAGGAACAGATCGTCGATCTCTATGTTTGCGCCTATGCGGGTATTGGGTCTGAACTTGAGGCCCATGCGGATCATGATGTCTTTATACATATCCAGAAGATCTCTTGGCAGACGGAACGGCGGTATACCATAACGGAGCACGCCTCCGATATTTTCCTGAGCTTCAAAGAGCGTTACGTCATATCCTTTCATCAGAAGCTGCATAGTCATGGAAAGACCTGCAGGGCCTGCGCCGGATACTGCGACTTTGATACCGTTCTTCCTGATATCAGGAACTTCCATCGTCTCAAGATAATATCTGGAAATGTATTCCTCTACGCGGAAAAACTCTACCGGGCCGCCTTTGTTTCCAAGAACACAATGTCCCAGACAGTTTCTCTCATGAGGACAAATGACAGAAGTTATGGCGGAAAGCGGGTTGTTTTCAAACAATATACGTCCTGCTTCCGCTATTTTTCCTTCCAGAAACAGATTCATTATTTCAGGGATCTGCGTAGACACCGGGCAGTTGGCCGCGCACATAGGCTTTTTGCATTTCAGACATCTTGCTGCTTCATGTTTGATGGATGGCATTTGATTCACTCCTCACTTATTACGGTCAGTCATCGTAATATTCAAATTCAAAATCCTTTATCCTGACTGTGTCTCCTTCCTCAAGGCCCAGTTCTTTGAGCCTTTCGATGGCCATATTCTTCTCAAGATATTTATACAGATATCTCAGTGAGCCGAGATCGTTGAAATTCGTCGAGTCGAATATCTTATGGAGCTGCTTTCCTTCAAGTACGTATATACCTGTTTCGGCTTCCTTGTATACCTTTATCTTCCTGTAATCAGGATCGTGGTCATCTTTTTCAAAATCGAAATATTCTACAGGTTCTTCTTCAGGCGGTTCCTCTTCCAGGAACTGGAGCATACGCCACGCCGCGTTAAGAATATCTTTCACGCCTTTTCCGGTAGCGGCAGACACAGGATATATCTCATACCCCATTTCTTCCGCATGGGCTTTCAGCCTGTCGTAGTTATCGTTTCCTTCTTCAAGGATATCTGTCTTGTTGGCTGCGATGATCTGCGGTTTTCTCAGCAGCATCTCCGAATACTGTCCAAGTTCCTCGTTGATCTTATCCATGTCTTCTACAGGATCCCTGCCTTCGCTTCCCGATACATCGATTACGTGGATAAGCACTTTTGTACGCTCTATATGCTTGAGGAAATAAAACCCGAGTCCTGCTCCTTCATGGGCCCCTTCTATTATACCAGCGATATCCGCCATTACAAAACTGGCGTGCCCCAGGTCTGCAACCCCAAGATTCGGATCTATTGTCGTGAAGTGGTAATTGGCGATCTTGGGTCTCGCGCTGGTAGCTACTGACAGGATCGTGGATTTTCCCACATTTGGAAATCCCACAAGGCCTACATCAGCGATGGATTTCAATTCAAGAATGACAGTCCGTTCTTTAGCTTCTCCTCCCGCTTCCGCGAAATTGGGAGCCTGACGTACTGAACTCTTGTAATGTACGTTTCCTTTTCCGCCCTTGCCGCCTCTGGCAGCAACGAATGAATCGCCGTCTGTCACCAGATCCCGCATCACAAGGCCTGACTCCTCATCGATGACTACAGTCCCTACCGGAACCTTTATCACAAGATCGGCGCCTTTTTTGCCGTACTGTTTTTTCTTCATGCCGTCAGCGCCGGCTTCTGCTTCGTACTTTCTCTTATATCTGAAGTCCATGAGAGTGCGGAGGTTCCTGTCGGCCATGAAAACTATATCTCCGCCCTTGCCGCCGTCGCCGCCGTCCGGGCCGCCTTCAGGAACGAAGGGCTCCCTTCTGAATGAGACCGATCCGTTTCCGCCTCTGCCTGACTGTATTGTTATTTTCGCTCTGTCTACAAACATTGTCTTTGTCCTGTTTCACCTTTACGGGTCTGTCCCGCATAAAAAGAAAAAAGCCCCTGCAAGCAGGGGCTGATGTGTCATTTACGCTTCTTTCGGATAAACGCTTACCTGTTTTCTCTTCTTGTCGAATCTTTCGAATTTAACAGCTCCGTCTATCATAGCAAAGAGTGTGTCGTCTCCACCTTTTCCAACGTTGTTGCCCGGATGGATCTTGGTTCCTCTCTGTCTTACGATGATGCTTCCGGCTGATACATACTGTCCGTCTGCGCTCTTTACGCCCAATCTCTTGGACTCACTGTCTCTTCCGTTCTTGGAACTTCCTACTCCTTTTTTACTTGACATAGGATCTTACCTCCTTTTCGCTCTATTTCAATGCGTTCTCTATAGTTTCTATCATTACTGCATTAGTTGCTTTCTCGTCGATCTCGATTCCATTCTCTTTAGCGAACTCGATGAGCTCTGCTTTTCTCATGGATTTCAGTGACGGAGTCTTCTTCGGAGTTGCCTCAGCAGGCGCCTCTGCTTCTGCAGGTGCTGCTTCTGCCGCAGGTTTTTCTGCCGGAGCTGCTTTCGCTTCCTTCTTCTCGACATCGCTTCCGCTCGGTGAAATGCCTTCGATCTCTACGAGTGTGTACGGCTGTCTGTGCCCCTGCTTCTTTCTGTAGTCTTTCTTAGCCTTGTACTTGTAAATGATGACCTTGTCGCCCTTGCCTGTCTCGATGACTTTAGCAAAAACCTTAGCCGCATCTACGTAAGGTGTTCCGATAACTACATCTGAACCTTCTCCAACAACTAATACTTTGTCAAATTCCACACTTGCGCCTTTTTCTGCGCTCAGTTTCTCGACTCTCAGCTGGTCTCCAGCCTTTACGCGGTACTGTTTTCCGCCTGTTTCAATTACTGCATACATTATTGATTTTACCTCCTCTTTCCAGCCTCGCCGTTATGGGCAGCATATGCTTTTAAAAGACCCATTCCGAGCGGCTTCCAGTGAAACATGATATCACAGGCATGTTTTTCTGTCAATGATTTTTTGATACGGCCTGAAAAAACGCAGTCGTTGAAAAATCAAGGACTGCGTCACATTTTCATATATCGCTGCTCAAGGTGTTATCCGAAGGATAAAACAATCTGAACTTATTCTCCCGCAGGAGGCTCTTCGATTATTTCACCGTCCTCATTCACCAGGTAATCATCATGTCTGGTCACTGAAGCAAGAAGCATCTGTTCAAGGCTATCTGTTATCTCAGGATTATCAGCAAGGAAATCCTTTACATTCTCTCTGCCCTGTCCAATGCGTTCGCCCTGATAGCTGTACCAGGAACCAGCCTTTTCCACCAGTTTGGCTTCAACAGCGCAGTCAAGTATATCTCCTTCCTTGGAGATACCTTTGCCATACATGATATCGAATTCAGCTGATTTGAACGGAGGAGCCACCTTATTCTTTACGATCTTGACCCTAGTCCTGTTGCCCAGGAACGTGTCTCCCGACTTGATGCTCTCGATCCTTCGCACATCCATTCTCATGCTGGAATAGAATTTCAGCGCTCTTCCACCGGTCGTGACCTCGGGATTTCCGAACATGATGCCGACCTTCTCACGCAGCTGATTGATGAATACAACTGCAGTATTGGATTTATGTGTGATACCTGCAAGCTTTCTCAGAGCCTGGGACATGAGCCTGGCCTGAAGTCCCACGTGGGAGTCTCCCATCTCGCCGGCTATCTCCGCCTTCGGAACCAGAGCCGCGACTGAATCGACTACCACTATGTCTATGGCGCCGCTCCGCACGAGCATCTCGCATATCTCAAGCGCCTGCTCCCCTGTGTCAGGCTGTGAAACGAGAAGTTCGTCCACATCCACGCCCAGCTTTGCCGCGTAATCCGGATCAAGGGCGTGCTCCGCGTCTATGAACGCAGCCTTGCCGCCGTTCTTCTGGGCCTGGGCTATCATATGCAGAGTAAGTGTCGTCTTTCCTGACGATTCAGGGCCGTATACCTCTATGATACGTCCCTTTGGTATCCCGCCTATGCCTGTTGCGATGTCAAGGCTGATGGATCCCGTCGAGATCGCCTCGATATTGAGCTTGGCTGATTCATCGCCCATCTTCATTATGGCGCCTTTACCAAACTGTTTCTGTATCTGGGCAAGAGCCGCTTCCAGTGCTTTTTCTTTATCTTCGTTTCTGATTTCCATGTTTCCCCTCCGTATGTGAACATTTGTTCTTTTTACATGATATCTTATTTTCTCTTTCAGGTCAAGAAAAAAATACGGATTTCAGGACTTCTTTAACTGTAAATAAATGGTAATCAAATGATATACTTTTCGGGTGAATAAGTCAATATATCAGCCTCATATGTGATATAATGTCTGTGGCTGTATTAACAGCCGGCTGACGGATATGACGGCAGTCTGTCCGGCCCGCCGGCAACCACATGAAACGGAGTCTGACTGATGAAGAAAACCAAAAGCACGCTGTTCTTTATTATACTGTCCGCAGCGGCTTATTATCTGATCACATTTATCGCTCTAGGGAAGGGCGGATCCCATGTATATTCCATAACAGCGCTCCCCATAGTGGCCCTTGGAGTATCGATGCTGCTCGGAGTGCTCGGCGGATTCAGACCTCTTTATATCCTGCTTACAGGGCTGGTGACTATACCTCTGCCTCTCATTCTTTTCAACGTCTCATTTATAAAATCACTCCTTTTCGGCGCCGTGATGGCAGTCATCGCGCTTATTGGGATGATACTTGGAACGATTATCTATACGATCGTAAATAAATCGTGCGGCGTGACTTCCAGAGACAGGCGCAAGGCCTATGCCGACAAGCCTATCGGAAAATCCAGATCACAGGCTTTCAGATCTGAGAAGCCTATCGATTTCTCCGAAGAGCATACTGCGGAGGATCTTGAAAAGGAATTTCTTGATGACGATGCGGAAACCATCAGGGAAATCGAAGAAGAAAAAAACGAGCCTCCTGAAAAGCCCGAATATGTCGAATATACCAATGAAGAACTTCTCCGGCGCATGCGCGGCGGAAGCATGAACAAGCCTGTATCTCCTTCTCTGTCCAAAGAACGCGACAGAAAGTTCGATACGCAGCGGCTGTCAGCAGATTTCCAGACCTGGTTCAATCTGCCTGTCCGTAAAGACATAAAGGAATGGGCGACCTTTGACGGTCCTTCCATAACTGAAAAAGCCGCTTCCGATGATACCGGAAACGGCGAAGAGTATTAATCTTTTATTCCATCTATAAGACGGTTGACTACATCAAACATATGCAGCATGGAAAAGTTCCTGTTCCACTGCCTGCTTATATTTCTCATCTGCACTTTCCTGCAGACTTCTTTGTCATCACATACAGCGCCAATATATACAAGGCCTACCGGTTTTTCAGGTGTTCCTCCATCCGGGCCTGCAACACCTGTAACTGACACACATATCCGGCTGCCGCTTACTTTTCGGAGTCCCTTTGCCATCTCCATGGCGGTCTCTTCGCTGACAGCCCCGTGTTTTTCGAGGGTCTCTTTTTTTACGCCCAGGATCTCTTCCTTGGCTCCATTGCTGTACGTCACGAAACTCCTTTCGAACACAGCCGATATTCCCGGAACTGAAGTAAGTTTCTCAGCGAACATGCCGCCTGTACAGGATTCAGCGCTGGAAATGGTTATATTCTTCGCCATGAGTTTTTCGCCAACCACATCCCACAGATCCCTGTTGTCGCAGTCATATATGAACTCTCCTATGCGTTTCTTTACATCTGCCAGCATGCCTTTAACGGCGCTTTCCGCCTCCGCCGCGTCAGCTCTTTTGGACGCGATCCTGAGATAGCACTCGCCTTCCTTGGCGTATGTGGCCAGAGTCGGGTCGGTCTGTCCGTCTATGATATCCATCAGCCTTGTCTCAAGGTCTGACTCACCTATACCGAAAGTCCTTATAAGTCTGTAGCACATGCTCCCGTCAGTTCTTCCTTCAAGATACGGTCTGACATAAGACTCGAACATGGCTGTCATTTCCCTTGGAGGTCCCGGAAGACATATGGCGTATTTCCCGTCCTTTTCAAGGGCGCACCCGGGCGCTGTGCCCTGGTCATTTTTGAAAACGTGTGAGCGGGACGGCATATATGCCTGCTTGATATTATTATCGGTCATCTTCCGCCCGAGTTTTTCAAACCTTTCCTTCATGCTTTCCATGGAAGGCTCGTGAAGCACCAGCTCATCCCCGAAATAGTCGTTGAGTATCTCCTTGGTCAGGTCGTCCTGAGTGGGTCCGAGACCGCCTGTGGTGATCACCATGTCGCAGTCTTTGTACGCCACGTCGAGCATCTCCACAAGTCTTGCGGGATTGTCCCCTACCGTGTGGTGATACATCACGTCAAAACCCATCAGGTTCAGCTCACGTGAAAGATATACAGCGTTGGTATTTACTGTCTGGCCGAAAAGAAGCTCCGTGCCTACTGCTATTATCGCGACTTTCATTTTTCCTCCATTCTTCAAAACGCAGGCTGACCTGCGTTTTGTCTGTTTCCGTATCCGTTATATCAGGCGTGATCACTTCGTCGAGATCACATGTCTGTTCTTTATTATATATTCGGCGCCTGACACGATGGTCATCACTACCGCCGCCCAGAGTACTATCTGATCCATCGGTATGCCCAGATATACGAAAGGCCAGTTCCTCAGCAGTATCAGGACCACAGCTATCATCTGGAGCACGGTCTTTATCTTGCCGGTCCATCCTGCCGCGATCACGACCCCGCTGGAGGCGGCTACCGTACGGAGACCTGTTATGGCAAATTCTCTTCCCAATATGACTATGGCCATCCAGCCCGGGATATCTCCAAGCTGCACCAGACATATGAGGGCAGACATTACTAACAGTTTGTCCGCCAGCGGATCCATCAGCTTGCCGAAGTCGGTCACAAGGTCATATTTCCTCGCGATCTTTCCGTCGAGCATGTCTGTAAGGGATGCCACAACAAATATCGCCGCTGAACTATAGTAGTGTCCCGTCATAAGTACTACTATGAACACCGGCACAAGTATGATCCTCAACAATGTGAGTTTATTCGGCAGATTCATCATTTACCTCCATACCTGTAATATCGTAATCAAAAGCGTCTGTTATGAGGACCTGGACCATCTCTCCCGGCTGCAGCTCCCTTCGTGATGTGAATATCACTTCGTTATCTATATCGGGAGCATCCGCTCTTGTTCTGCCCGTATACGTCCCGTCCTCTTCTTTTCTTTCGGTTATTACCTCTAAAGTCTTACCCTTCTTTTCGTTATTCTTTTCAAGAGATATCTCATTCTGAAGACGCATAAGGGCGTCTTTTCTCTCCTGTTTTATCTTTTCGTCCACCTGGCCGTCCATTTCAGCGGCGCGGGTTCCTTCTTCCCTCGAATACGCAAAAGCACCCAGCCTGTCGAATCTCATTTCACCGACAAAATCCAGAAGCTCATCGAACTCCTCTTCCGTTTCCCCCGGAAGTCCCGCGATAAGCGTGGTCCTTATGCATATATCCGGTATCCTTTCCCTCAGTTTTGCTATGGTTCCGGTGATGCTCGCTTTTGTAGAGCGTCTTCCCATCGCTTTGAGGATCCTGTCATTGGCGTGCTGAAGAGGGATATCTATATAATGACATATTTTTTCCTCTGACGCCATAACTTCTATCAGTTCGTCTGTGATCCTCTCTTCATAGCAGTAAAGAAGTCTTATCCATCTGATGCCTTCTATTCTGCACAGTTTCCTCAGAAGCTCAGCCAACTTGTATTCGCCGTAGAGATCCTTTCCGTAGGCTGTAGTATCCTGAGCTATGAGTATCAGTTCCCTGCATCCTTTAGCGGCAAGCATCTCAGCTTCCCTTATGATGTTCTCCTGCCTGCGACTCCTGTAAGGTCCTCTTATCGCAGGTATTATGCAGTAGGCACAGGAATTATCGCATCCCTCTGCTATCCTCAGATACGAAGTCGACACATTACCTGAAAGCCTTCTCTCATCGCTCACGTTGCTGTCGAGAGCCGGATCGTAGGGCCTGTTCTCGCTCTGTCTGCCTTCCCGCTTGAATTTTTCAAGCATTTCAGGCAGCCTTTCATATTCATTCACTCCCGTGAAGATATCCACTTCGGGCATCTCTTCAAAAAGGGAGTCAGCGTATCTCTGGGCAAGGCATCCTGATACTATCAGTATCATATCCTTCCGTTTTTCTCTTATAAAATCGAATATCCTGTCGATGGATTCCACCTTGGCGTCTTCGATGAATCCGCAGGTATTGATCATCACCGCGTCCGCTTTTCCCGGATCTTCTATGATCTCATGGCCCGCTTTCTCAAGTATCGCCGCCGCAGTCTCGGAATCGCTGAAGTTTTTCGGACATCCAAGAGTCTCTATATATATCTTCATCTACAAGTCCTCTTCACGGCCGCCGTCCTCCTCAAATGGAACGTATTCGTACTCGCGGACCTCTTCTTCCTGTTCTTCAGGCGCATCCGGGGTTTCTTCTTCCGCCTCGTCGCCGGCAGCATAGTACTCATCTTCTGTCATGAGTACCTGTCTCGGTCTGGCCCCGTCAGGCGGTCCCACTATGCCTCTTTCCTCGAGCATTTCCATGATCCTGGCCGCGCGGTTATAGCCGATCCTGAATCTTCTCTGAAGCATGGACACAGATGCCTGTCCTGCATGCACAACTGTTTCTATAGCGTCGGGAAGGAGTTCATCTTCATCCTCCTGGACTACTCCCGGTTTTCCTGTGTTCTCGATAGTATCGATAACATCCTCGGCGTACTGATGCTCGTCCACCTGTGATTTCACGAATTCGATAACATCATTGACCTCTTCATCCGATACGAAAGTGCCCTGCACCCTGCGGGGCTTGCTGGCTGAAACAGGGCTGAACAGCATATCGCCTTTGCCAACGAGTTTTTCTGCTCCAGACATATCCAGTATCGTCCTTGAGTCGACCTGGGATGCTACCGTAAGAGCTATCCTTGACGGTATATTGGCTTTGATGAGACCTGTAACAACGTCTACAGACGGTCTCTGAGTCGCAACTATGAGATGCATGCCCGCCGCTCTTGCCTTCTGTGCCAGGCGGCAGATCGATTCTTCTACCTGTGAGGGAGCTTCCATCATAAGATCGGCAAGCTCGTCGATTATTATCACTATCTGAGGAAGGAACAGATCGTTCTCTCCTCTTGCCTTTACTGCTTTGTTATATGCCGCCAGTTCTCTTACGCCTTCAGATGCGAACTTCTTATACCTGTCATCCATTTCGGCGCATGCCCAGTTCAGAGCTGCCGCTGCCTTTGCAGGCTCTGTAACTACAGGTATGAGCAGATGGGGTATACCATTGTAATTAGTAAGTTCAACCACCTTTGGATCCACCAGTATGAATTTCAGTTCCTCAGGTCTTGCTTTATAAAGCATGCTCAGGATAATGCTGTTTACGCATACGCTTTTTCCGGAACCTGTGGCGCCGGCAATAAGCATGTGCGGCATCTGTTTAAGATCCGGTACTATGGACTTACCTGATATATCTCTTCCCAAAGCAAAGGATATCTTGGATTTGGCGTCCTTGAATTCTTTAGACGCGATTATATCTCTGAGAGTTACCGTACTGCTGCTCTCATTTTCTATCTCGATGCCAACGGCCTTCTTGCCCGGTATAGGAGCCTCTATCCTGATGCTCTTAGCTTCCATGTTCAGCGCTATATCATCAGCCAGATTCTTGATGCTGCTGACTTTCACACCTACTTCAGGCTGTATTTCGTATCTAGTGACCGCGGGTCCTTCAACTACGTCAACGACCCTGGCGTCCACTCTGAAGTTCCTTAAAGTCTCTTCCAGTTTGTCCGCTCTTTCCCTGAGTTCTGAACGGCTGGTCTTCATCCCTGTGATATCACCTTTTTTCAGAAGGTCTATCGGCGGGAACTTATATCCCCGTCTGGTCTTCGGGGCATTGAACTCTTTTTCATCAAGAGTCTGTTTGTCTGCCTTCTTCCCTGCGGCTGCTGCCCCTGCTGCCGCAGCTGCTGCCTCTTTCGGCAGGGCCTCTTTCGGCTCTTCGATATCAGAACCTGTTGACGATGACTGTCCGTTCCCGACGAAAGGCTCGTCATTGTTCATATAATCCAGTATGTTTTTCTTATTGTCAGAAAGACCTTCCCCGTCAGGTTCACCGCCGTAACGGCTCCCGTCGTCAGCATCTGCCGTGAAGGCGTTATCCGGTCTTTCGCCCCGGGCTCTTTCTATATCCTCAGGGTCAAGCTGACTTGTGGCGTACGGGTCTGCTTTCTCTCTGCGTTTCTGCGCCCGGTTCTCCTCTCTTCTCGATTTCTTATCCGCTCCCGCGTTTCCGCCTGCTCCCGTCTCAAGGGCAAGCTCAAGATCTCTTTCAAGTCTTTCCTCTGCTGCAGCTTCCTTCTTAGCTCTCCGGCTTTCCGAATGACGTTCAACAAATCTGGATACCGGCGTATTGATCACGAAAAGCAGACATATGAATATGACAGCGCCGCAAATAAGATACAGTGCCATCACATCGGTGAATCTTGTGATGATCGAGCCAAAGTACATCCCGAACAGACCTCCGCTCTCAAGCTTTACGCCCGTGGCGGCGTATTCCTTCATGGCTCCGAAACCGAAAGCGTACTCAAAGCCCTTTTCATCAATGTATCTTCCCGAATTG
>JAUMVF010000046.1 GCA_030530305.1 Bacillota bacterium | reverse complement strand
TGAAGAGGGAGTCATCTATTTCATTGGAAGCACGACGGAAAATCCGTACTTCGCCATAAACAACGCAGTGCTCAGCAGAGTCCGCAATATTTACGAGTTCAAACCTCTTGACGAGGAGGATATATCCACGCTTCTTGTGAGGACTCTCACTGATAAAGAAAAAGGATTCGGCGGTCTGGACATTTCATACGATGAGGAGGCAATCGCGGTCCTTGCAGCCATGAGTTCCGGAGACGCCAGAGTGGCAATAGATACGCTGGGCTTCATAGTGGACAACATGGACGAAGGAGAGAAACTGACCGAGGAGAAAGTTGCCGAGGCTATGCAGCGCCAGACTACTTTTTACGACAGGAAAGAGGATAAGTACAATCTTCTTTCGGCGCTTCAAAAGTCAGTAAGAGGGAGCGATCCGGATGCTGCGGTCCACTATCTTGCAAGGCTCCTTGAAGGCGGCGGGGATATACAGATGATTGGGAGAAGGCTCATGGTCATGGCCAGTGAAGATGTGGGTATGGCGTATCCTCACGCTGTGAGCATAGTCACATCCTGTGTTCAGGCGGCGCTGATGGTAGGTCTGCCGGAAGCCAGGATAAATCTGGCCGAAGCGGTAGTGCTTCTGGCATCGTGCCCCAAGTCCAACGCGTCATACATGGCGCTTGAAGCAGCTTCATCGGATCTGAGGAAAAAGAATATAACCGACGTGCCTGACCATCTGAAAGACACTCATTATAAAGGCGCTAAAGACAGGGGCCTTGGCGAAGGTTACAAATATCCTCATTCCTACGGTGGTTATGTGACTCAGCAGTATCTGCCTGACAGCCTGTACAAAGAAGGCGTGAAGTACTACAAGCCTACGGAAAACGGAAGTGAGAAATCTTTCAAAGACTATCTGGAACGGCTTGAGGAGATAGATAAAAAGAATAAGGAGAAGTAAGCAGAGCATGGAAATAATCATGGCTGACCCGACCGGCATATGCTTCGGCGTTGAAAGGGCGCTGAAGAAGGCTGAAGAGGCAGTAGATGATAACAACAACAGGGAGCACGCCGGGAGCATATATTCTTTCGGGTCGCTGATCCACAACAAGCAGGTGACTGATTCACTTGAACAGAAAGGACTGAAGATCATCGATTCCCTTGATGAAGCGGAAGAAGGATCGACAGTCATTTTAAGATGCCACGGTGTGCCGGAAGGAGCTTACAGACACGCTGAAGAAAGAGGACTGGAGCTCATAGATACTACTTGTCCTTTTGTTGAAAAGATACACCGGCTGGTGGAGACGGCTTCCGGAGAAGGGAAAAACATACTCATCATCGGTGATGAGAAACACCCGGAAGTGAAGGGCATAAACGGCTGGTGCGGTAACGGAGCGGAGATCATAGACGATCCGAAGGATGCCGCAGGCCTTGAAAAAGGCAGCTATTTTGTAGTTGCGCAGACAACTTTCCGCAGCGAGCTTTTTGATGAGATCATTGAAGCCATCAATAAAAAAGGCATAAAGACAGAGGTTAACAACACCATCTGCCACGCCACCGGAGAGAGGCAGGCAAGCTGCCGGAGACTGGCCGGAGAAGTGGATGCTATGGTGATAATCGGAGACCGCAACAGCTCCAATTCCAAAAAGCTCTTTGACATAGCGGGGAAAAACTGCCGCAAGTCATTTTTTGTTGAAAATAAACAGGATTTACCATTGAAAGAACTGAGTTTATGTAATAGAATAGGGGTTGCAGCGGGCGCGTCTACGCCTGCATGCATAATTAAGGAGGTTATTTCTAATATGAGTGACAACATCACTAACAACAACGAAGAACTTTCAATGGCTGATTTTATGGAAGACATTGAAAAATCGCTGAGATTACCACGCGGTGGGGATATTGTAGAAGGGAAGATCCACCAGGTAACTGACGATGAGATCATCGTAAATCTCGGCTGCAAGAAGGACGGAATCATTCCTCTTGCGGAAATTTCACTGGAAGGAGACCAGAAGCTGACTGATCTTTACAACGAAGGCGATCCAATCCAGGCTAAAGTCATTAAGACTGACGATGGAGAAGGAAGCATTCTGCTTTCGAAGAAAAAGCTTGAAGTAAGCGAGCACTGGAATGAGATAAGCAGTGCGTTTGAAGATAAAGAAACAATCGAAGCAACTGTAGTAAGAGTAGTCAACGGCGGCGTTATCGCTACCTATAAGGAAGTTTCAGGATTTATTCCACTGTCACAGCTTTCCGACAGATATGTGGAAGACCCTTCAGAATTCGTGGGACAGACACTTGAAGTAAAGGTTTCAAGAGTAGACCAGAGAAGAGGAAAGGCAGTCTTTTCTCACAAGATGGTCCTCAATGCCGAAAAGGAAAAGAGGATCGAGGAGATCTGGGAGCGCATCCATGTAGACGATGTCGTAAGAGGAACAGTAATGAGGTTCACAGATTACGGCGCATTCGTAAACATCGGCGGCATCGACGGACTTCTCCACATCTCAGAGATCTCATGGGGCAAGCTCAAGCATCCTAAGGAAGTTCTGAGCATCGGTCAGGAGATCGACGTGAAGGTACTGGCTATGAACCGCGAGAAGGGCAAGATCTCTCTCGGACTCAAGCAAAACCAGCCTGAGCCTTGGAGCGTAATCAACGACAACTACGAAGTAGGCCAGATCGTTGAAGGAAAGATCGTACAGATCAAGGAATACGGCGCATTCGTTGAACTCGAACCGGGACTTGACGGACTCGTACACATTTCCGAAGTAGCTCACAAGAGAGTTTCAGATATCAACAACGAACTCTCTGTAGGACAGATGGTCAATGCAAAGATCCTCGATATCGATGCTGACAGAAAGAGAATCAGCCTCAGTATCAAGGAAGCAAAAGACCCTGAAGAAGAAGCTGCTGAAGAAGCTGCAAAGAAGGCCGCTGAGGAAGAAGCAAAAGCTGCTGAAGAGGAAGCACCTGCAGAAGAGGCTCCAGCAGAGGAGGCACCTACTGAAGAGTAGTTTTCGACTGAACAAACACGAAACAAAAACACCGCTCATTGCGAAGCGGTGTTTTTTAAACCATATTTTTTATATATTAAATTATGGTTAAAAGTACTTCATTTCAGAGGTGTGAAAAAGACAGACTCTGGCAGTGTGACTAAAAAACAGTTTTTTAAGGGCCCGCAAGCCGACAATTTTTAACCATATTCTTTATATATGAGATTATGGTTAAAAAACCCCCATTCCGGGTTTATCGGAATAGCAGATTCCGGCAATATGATTAAAGCTATGCGATATATTTGAAAAACCCCGCTCGGAAGCGGGGTTTGGGTCGTCTTAAATCGTCTTGGATCGTCTTGAATCAGTTTGTCTTATAAAGCAATCTGCAAACGCAGCTGATTACGTGAACAAGGACTGAATTACTCAAACAGCGGTGTGCTGAAGTATCTTTCGCCTGTATCGGGGAGAACTGTTACGACTGTCTTTCCCTTGCCAAGGAGTTTGGCCATCTTCAGGGCTACGCACACGTTGGTTCCGCTTGAGATACCGCAGAGGATGCCTTCCTCAACAGCCAGGGCTTTGGTCGTGTAGATAGCCTCGTCATCTGTGACGATGGAGATGGTGTCGTATATCTCAGTATCCAGGATATCCGGGATGAGCCCATCGCCGATTCCCATCTGCAGGTGAGTACCGATATTTCCGCCTGAAAGTATGGCGGCGTTCTTCGGCTCGCATGCCCAGATGTAGATGTCGGGGAAATGCTCCTTGAGGATAGTACCGATTCCGGTGATCGTGCCGCCTGTGCCGACTCCGGAACAGAATCCGTGTATAGGTCCGCGGACCTGCTCTAAGATCTCAAGAGCGGTGTTTTCCATATGGGCCATAAGGTTGTCTCTGTTGGAGAACTGATCCGGTATGAATACGTTTGGATTTTCGGCGGCCATTCTCTTTGCGGTCGCCATACATTCTTCTATGCAGTCACCGATGTTTCCGTCATCATGGATGAGTCTGACTTCAGCGCCGTACTGGGAAACCAGATAACGTCTTTCCGCGCTTACCGAGTCAGGCATTATGATTATGGCTCTGTATCCCTTTACTGCCGAGACCAGCGCAAGGCCTATTCCCTGGTTGCCGCTTGTAGGCTCGACGATTATAGTCTTGCCGGGAGTGATAAGACCGCGTTCTTCGGCTGCGGTTATCATTTTCAGGGCGGTCCTTGTTTTGATGGAACCTCCTATATTAAGGCCTTCATACTTTACCAGAACCTGAGCGTCTTCAGGTCCCGTAAGCTTTGAAAGTCTGATCATCGGTGTATTTCCTACTGCTTCAAGTATGTTGTTGTAAATCATTTAGTAATGGCTCCTTCTATAAGCTCTCTCGCGTTCTCGAGAGTTTTTTCTGTAATATTCATACCGCCTGTGAGACGGGCTATTTCAAGTACCTTTTCTTCTTCGTCAAGCAGATCCACGCTGGTATACGTGGCGCTGTCGTCGGATGATTTGGATATCCGGTAGTTGGTCTGCCCGAATGCCGCTATCTGCGGAAGGTGGGTTATGCATATTATCTGATGGTCTGATGACAGTTCCAGAAGGTTACGGCCGACAATGCTGGCTGTCACGCCGCTTATGCCACTGTCGATCTCGTCAAATATCATCGTCGGAATGCTGTCATTTTCCCCGGCGGTCTTCTTGAATGCCAGCATGATCCTGGACATCTCGCCACCGGAGGCGATCTTTGCCAAAGGCTTGAGTTCTTCGCCCCTGTTGGTGCTGATCATGAACTCCACTTTGTCAAAGCCTTCTATAGAGTATTCGTTTTTGCGTGAAAAATCAATACTTAATACGGCATTCTCGAAGTTGAGCCCCGCAAGTTCTTCCTGCATTTTCGCAGACAGAGCCTCTGCGGTTTTCTTTCTGAGACTGCTGAGTTCCTCTGAACGCTCAAGAAGGTCAGCCTCTGTTTTTCTGACTTCCTCTGTGAGTTCCTTTTTCTTTTCCTCGGAGTCTTCAAGGAAACCGAGTTTTTCCACAAGGGTCTCATCGTAATCAAGAATCTCTTCGATGGAAGATCCGTATTTGGTCTTCAGGGAATCAATCAGATCAAGCCGCGCCAGGGAATCGTTGAGTTCCTGAGGGTCAAAAACTATATTATCTCTGGCTGTCCGTATTTCTTCGGCCAGATCTTGGAGTTCGTAAAAAGTTTCACCGAGTCTTTTCTCTATACCGGCAAGATCTTCGGAGTACTGCGATATCTGTCTTATGGGTTCCAGACTGCCGCCCACGAGGTCTGTGGCGTTGTATGATTCGCCGCTGCTTCCGGATAGAGCCTCATAGACGCCTGCCAGGGATTCGTATATCTTCTCGCTGTTCTGAAGAATGTTCACCCTCTCTGAAAGGGCGGTATCCTCGCCGGGAGTAAGGGCAGCTTTCTGTATCTCGTCATGCTCGTACTGCATGAAATCCCGCTGCCTTGCGTCTTCCCGCTCTGCGGCAAGAAGAGAATCAAGACTGCGTTTTGCTTCTGAATATTTCTCATAGGAAACGGACACTGAGTCCTTCAGCGGCTGGATCGATTTCTTGCCAAACGCGTCTATAAGTCTGAGATGGTTCTCGGGATCGAGAAGGGACTGATGGTCGTACTGACCGTGGACGTCTACCAGATCTTTGCAGAAATCCTTAAGCTGTGCCACCGTCACCATTTCACCATTGATTTTGCAGAGGTTTTTCCCGGCGGCGGAAAGCTCACGGGTGATGACATAATCTTCGCCGTCTTTGGCGCACGCAAGCTGCACTATAGCCTTGTCCTGCCCCGTGCGGATAAAGGTCGTGTCCGCGCGGCTTCCCAGAGCGAGACTGACAGCCTCGATCAGGACGGATTTTCCCGCGCCGGTCTCTCCGGTTATTATATTAAGGCCATCATAAAAATCGACTTCCGCGTTTTTTATGACGGCAAAATCTTTGATACTGATATGAGATATCATTTCGAAGACCTCTCTTTACCGGAACGTTTATCCCAGCATACTGTTGAATTCGTCGATGAAGGCGTCCTTGTCCTCAGGGTTTTCAACTACCAGGAAGATGGTGTTGTCGCCTGCGATGGATCCCAGTATGTGAGGAAAGTTGAGAGAATCGATAGCCTCCGCGGCTGCGTTGGCGCACCCGGACAGAGTCTTTACGACTATGATGTTGCCGGATGATGATATCGATTTGATGGTCTCACGGAATATCTTGATGAAACGGTCTGTCACCGGATTGGCGTGGTTGAGCCCTGCGGCATACATGTATTTGCCGGAAGGTGACAGAGTTTTTATAAGCTGCAGTTCCTTTATGTCGCGTGAGATAGTAGCCTGTGTAACGTCAAAGCCGCTCTCCTTGAGAAGGGCGCTGAGTTTTTCCTGTGTTTCGATCTCATGAGTCTCGATAAGCTCGAGGATCTTGTTCTGTCTTGCGTAACGCATAGAATATACTCCTTTTAAAGCCTTATGCTTTATTCATACATGATTTTTTATAATTATACCATGACGGCAAAACCCATAGCAAGAAAAATATACATATGGATGTATAAAATGCCAATATTTGCAATAGACAAACATATGTTTGTGTGCTATCATGGAGGAGAACAAAGGCAAGACCGCGGATTTTGCAGATGACGCGGCGCCGGATAAACAAAAGGGGCCTTGAAATGAGGATATTGGGAATCGACCCGGGCTACGCGATATTAGGCTGGGGAGTCATTGAAAAAAAGGGAAACAACTTCAAGCCGGTGGCGTACGGCGCGGTCACGACCGACAAGGACACGCCAATGCCCGACAGGCTGAAACATCTGTATAATTCACTTATGGATATAATCGCAGAATATGAGCCGGAAGTGGCGTCGATCGAGGAGCTTTTCTTCAACAACAACGCCAAGACAGCGATACTGGTAGGCCAGGCGAGAGGCGTGGCGTTGCTGGCGTGTTCCAACTCGGGCATTGATATCGCGGAATATACGCCCCTTCAGATAAAGCAGGCTCTTGTAGGCTACGGACGGGCAGAGAAAAAGCAGGTCCAGATGATGGTAAAGACCATACTCAATCTTGATGAGATACCCAAGCCGGATGATACAGCAGACGCACTGGCTGCGGGGGTATGCCACGGACACGCGGCCAACACCAACGATAAACTGAAAGCCCTTGGGCTTTAAAGGAGCAGAAAATGATCCACTATATCAAAGGAACCATGACGATGAAATTCAACGGCGGTGTAGTCGTTGAAACGGGAGGCATAGGCTATGAAGTCTTTGTGCCTGAGAATTCAGCTGCTTATCTGAAAAACGATGGAGATGACATAATGCTTTATACGGTAATGCAGGTAAGGGAGGACGATGTCAGTCTCTACGGATTTACCGAGCGGGAAGCAATGGACATCTTCAACAAGCTGATCACCGTCAGCGGAGTGGGAGCCAAGGCAGCAATGGCCATTCTTTCTGCTATGCCGCTCCATGAAGTGAAGCAGGCCATCATATTTGAAGATGCCGCCTCACTGACCAGGGCTAATGGTATAGGAAAGAAGACTGCCCAGAGGGTAGTTCTGGAACTCAAGGATAAGATAGGCTCCGCGGAGGATATAGCTCCTGCTGCGCCGGGAACAGGCGGCAGTGTGCCTGCGGCAAACGACGAGAAGACGGAAGCCATAAACGCTCTCGTTGCTCTCGGATACAGTAAAAACGAAGCAGTGAATGCCCTTGCCAGGGTAAACGGTACAGATCTTACAACGGAAGATTATATAAAGGAAGCGCTGAAGACGCTTTTTTAGGGGTAGATCATGGAACAGGAAGAACGTATAACGAAAACCACAGCAGGATACGCTGAAGAAGCGGCTGAGGCAACGCTGAGGCCTCAGAATCTGGATGAATACGTGGGGCAGAGAAGCGCCACGGACAATCTGAAGATATTCATCGAAGCTGCGAAAAAGAGAAACGAGCCTCTTGACCACGTGCTTTTCTACGGACCTCCGGGACTGGGAAAAACCACACTGGCGGGGATCATCGCCAATGAGCTTGGCGTGGATATAAGGATAACGTCGGGACCTGCCATCGAAAGAGCGGGAGATCTTGCCGCGATCCTTACCAATCTCAATGAGAACGACGTGCTTTTCATAGACGAGATACACAGGCTCAACAGATCCGTTGAGGAAGTGCTTTACTCGGCTATGGAGGATTTCGCCCTTGATATAATCATAGGAAAAGGACCTTCCGCAAGGTCCATAAGACTTGACCTTTCCAAGTTCACGCTCATCGGGGCCACCACAAGGGCAGGAAGCCTTTCGGCGCCTTTAAGAGACAGGTTCGGAGTGGTATGCAAATTCGAGCTTTACGATGAGAACGAACTAAAGGAGATACTTAAGAGGACTTCTTCCATACTGGGTGTGGAGGCTGATGAAGAGTCTCTGCAGGAGATGGCGAGAAGATCCCGGGGGACTCCGCGTGTCGCCAACCGCATGATGAAACGCGTAAGAGACTTTTCACAGGTCAAAGGCGACGGAAAGATCAATACAGAAATCACGAGGGAAGCCTTAAGCGCTCTCGGCGTTGATGACCTTGGTCTTGAACACATAGACAGAGAGATACTGAGAACGATAATAGAAAGGTTCAACGGAGGACCTGTAGGCATAGACACTATCGCCGCCTCCCTTGGCGAAGAAAGAGTCACCATTGAAGACGTGCAGGAGCCGTATCTGATCCAGTCAGGACTCATTCACAGGACTCCAAAGGGCAGAGTGGCTTCGCCGATGGCGTACAGGCATCTGGGACTTGAACCACAGACAGACGAGACAGACGAAGAACAGATAAGCATGGATGATGATATCTGATGAGGTAATATGCGAGTAGACGATTTTGATTATTATCTTCCACAGGAACTAATAGCCCAGCGTCCGGCGGAAAAAAGAGATCAGTCGAGACTGCTGGTGGTAGACAGAAAAAGCGGTAGCTTAGAACACCGCCTTTTTTGTGATATCATCGACTATCTTGAAGAGGGCGATCACCTTATCCTCAACGATTCCAAGGTGCTTCCCGCACGGATATTCGGGGAAAGAAAAGGCACGGGAGCGAAGATAGAGTTCCTGCTCATAAAGCGTATCGAAGGAGACAGATGGGAGACCATGGTCCGCCCGGGAAGACGTGTGAAACCCGGTGACACTATAGTCTTCGGAAACGCCGATGAAGGAAAGAAGCTGGAAGCCGAAGTCCTCGATTACGGGCAGGACGGAACGAGAATAGTAGAGTTTTCATATGATGGTATCTTTATGGAGCGGCTTGAGGAACTGGGCAGGATGCCGCTTCCGCCGTATATCGAAAGGCAGAGCGACGATACCGACAGGGACAGATACCAGACAGTCTATTGCAGGGAGGAAGGCTCAGTGGCAGCTCCCACGGCAGGTCTCCATTTTACGGAGGAACTCCTTAAAAAAGCAGAGGACAAAGGAGTGAAGCTGTGCTACGTTACTCTCCATGTGGGAATCGGGACATTCAGGCCCGTCAAAGCCGACAAAGTAGAAGACCATCACATGCATTTTGAGGAGTATCATATCGACGAAGAAACAGCGGCGTCAATAAACAGGGCCAAGCAGGAAGGCCGCAGGATCATATCCGTCGGCACCACTTCCACAAGGACGGTCGAGAGCGCTGCGTATTTCGATGAAGAAAAAGGCATATGGCAGGTAAAGAGCGGGCCGGGAAGCACAGATATATTCATTTACCCGGGTTATGAATTCAGGATAATAGAGAGCCTGATAACCAATTTCCATCTTCCGAAATCAACGCTTCTCATGCTGATTTCAGCCCTTTACGACCGGGAAAAGATACTTAAGGTGTACGAGGAAGCCGTGCGCGAAAAATACAGGTTTTTCAGTTACGGCGACGCCATGTTCATAAAATAAGTATTTTTATAAAAAAAGCATTGCATAATCCGATTTCATCGTGTTATAATGTCATCTGTTCGACACGGTTCGAATAAATTTGATCAATACGGCATGATATGCCTGAAATATACGAAGGAGGTGCGCGACATGTCAAGAAAGTGTGAGATCTGCGGAAAAGGTCAGGTTTCCGGAAATACTGTTTCCCATTCCAACAGACACTCAAGAAGAAAGTGGAATGCGAATATCCAGACCATCAGAATAGAAGAGAATGGCAAAGTAAGAAAAGCTAACGTTTGCACTAGATGCATAAAGTCAAACAAAGTTACGCGTGCCAACTAATTTTATCTGCATTAAAGCAGGTCCTTTTGAGGGCCTGTTTTTTTATGCCCGCGGTAAGGTAATGTGGTACAATCATCATATAAGGTGAAACAAAATGGCGCAGAACTATACGGTGACAACTAAATACGGCAGGATCACGGTCAGCAGGAACGCGATAGCGAAAGCTGCCGTCGATTCTCTGGAGGATATGGGATCCCGCGTGACCCTCTGTTCCCGCAGGGGAAAGATCCTGAAAAAGAACGGGGCGGCGGAGTTCGCCGCTGTTGAAGTGGAATCCATTCAGGGAGATATCCGTCTGACCATAAATGTCATAGTCAAGTTCGGTATCAGTATCACAAAGACTGCGGACGACATCGCAGGATCGATCTCGGAGGCGGTCAGGCACACTATGGGAAGAGCCCCGTCCGCTATTACCGTTATGGTCAGGGGAGTCATGTCACAGAATAAAGTTGCGCCGAGAAATCTCACTATACGCAGGGAACTGGAGGTGCAGGGCAGATGAGACCATCTGATGAGACAAGCCTCCTTACAGGCGTGGGACCGAAAAAACAGCAGGCTCTGTCCCGCATGGGCATCGAGACCATGAAGGACCTTCTCTATCTTTTCCCGCGGGAATATCAGGACAGGAGTAAATGCAGCAGGATCTCAGAGCTTACCGATGGGATTACCGCGCTGATCCGGGGCCGGGTGATGCTCACGTCTGTTACGGGAAGCCCATACAGAAGGAAGCAGACCCTGCGGCTCCTTGTGGCTGACGAAGCAGCTGGAACAGACGAGTTCGGACAGCACAGAAGAGAAGATATGATCGAGGTCATTTTTTTTAATGCGAAATTTATCGCGAAGAATATAAAGAAGGGTGAAGTCTACGATTTTTACGGACCTGTGCGCATATTCAACGGAAAGAAGCAGATGGTGCATCCGGAGTATTCGGAGAGCGGCCGTGAAGACATGGCAGGGATCGTGCCGGTTTATCCCCTCACAGCAGGAGTCACCCAGAGGGACATAAGGAAATGGCAGCGGATCCTTAAGGAAGAAATAGTAGATGAAGGTCTGGCGGAAGAAGTGATCCCGGAAAAGCTCCTTATGGAAAACAATATCTGCGGGATAGATCACGCCCTTTCAAACATACATTTTCCCGAAAACGGACAGAAACTGAAAGAAGCAAGATACAGACTGATATATGAGGAGCTGCTGGTCATGCAGACCGGCCTCATGCAGGCCAGGTCAAGGAATCTGGCGGCCTCAAACAGGTGCAAAATGGACCCGAAGGTCGATATACGGGAGTACACGAAGATATTCCCTTACGAACTTACGGGAGCACAGAAAAAAGTGATCGAAGATATAGACCGGGACATGATGTCTGAGCGGACCATGAACCGTCTGGTCCAGGGCGACGTAGGATCGGGAAAGACAGCAGTGGCGGAAGTTGCTTTGTATAAGACAGTGAAGTCAGGTTATCAGGGAGCCATGATGGCGCCGACCGAGATACTTGCTCGCCAACATTTCAGAGGTCTAAGTGAACATTTCAGCCATTTTGATATCAGAGTAGGGCTCCTTATCGGATCCATGAAGGCATCGGAAAAGAAGGAAGTGCTTGAAGGCATTGCCTCAGGCGAGATAGATATAGTGGTCGGAACTCACGCTATCATCCAGCCGGAAGTCATGTTCAGAAACCTGGCTCTCGTTATCACGGACGAACAGCACCGTTTCGGCGTTAATCAGAGGGAAGTGCTCAGAAACAAGGGGAGCATGCCCCACGTGCTCGTCATGACGGCGACGCCCATACCAAGAACTCTGGCAGTAGTCATATACGGTGACCTTGATGTTTCAGTCATAGACGAACTCCCGCCGGGAAGACCTGAAATACAGACTATAGCGTGCGATGACCGGCGCCGTGACAGAATGTACGCTTTTGTCCGGGAGCAGATAAAAGCGGGGCGCCAGGCATACGTGGTAGCGCCTCTCATCAGCGAGTCCGAGGAACTGGATGTGCTTTCGGCGGAAGAACTGTATGAGGATCTTAAAAAGCGGTTCGCAGGCTTTAATGTTGAACTGATACACGGGGATGTCAAACCTTCCGAGAAAGACGCTGT
>JAUMVF010000045.1 GCA_030530305.1 Bacillota bacterium | reverse complement strand
AAGAACATGAGCAGCAGATTCGTCACGGAAATGATCAAAGGCATGAAAGAACTCGGCATGAGTGATGAAGAAATACTGGAAGCTGTTTCAGAGCAGATAAAGGAGGCAGGCAAATGAGTGTGTTAGAATGCAGGGCCCTTACGAAAAAATACGGAAGTCTTCGCGCTGTCGACGGTATAGATCTTTCTGTAGAAAAGGGCAGGATAGTCGGGCTGCTGGGTCCTAACGGCAGCGGCAAGACCACCATAATAAAAATGGCCAACGGGCTGCTTCAGCCCACATCGGGAGAGATCCTGATCGACGGCATGAAGCCGGGCAAAGAAACAAAGAAGTGTGTTGCGTATCTTCCGGACAGGGAATTTCTTCCCGAATATATGAATGTAAAACAGCTACTGAAATTCTATGCCGATTTCTTCGATGATTTCGACATGGAAAGAGCGGAAGAAATGCTGAAAAACCTGGACTTTTCAAAGTCCATGCACCTCAGGAAAATGTCCAAGGGCATGAAGGAGAAGATACAGCTGATCCTGACTATGAGCAGGAGAGCTAAAGTGTACTTTCTCGATGAGCCTATCGCGGGAGTGGATCCTGCGGCCAGAGACTATATCCTCAGGACCATAATCAACAACTACGACCCGGAGGCGCTGGTGCTGATTTCGACCCACCTGATCTCAGACGTGGAATCGGTGCTTGACGATGTGATCTTCATACAGGAAGGCAGGATAATTCTCCATAAATCGCTGAAGAGATCAGAGAAGAAAGCGGCAAAAGCGTAGACGGATATTTCAGGGAGGTGTTCAGATGTTAGGCAAACTTTTGAAATATGAACTGGCAGCTACGGGAAGAAGACTGCCCCTCCTTTACGGAGTGCTCATCGTCATCTCGCTCCTGTTCGGGATCATAATAGGTACAGGCGCGTGGGACAACGTAGTAGTAGGAAGGATCAGCACAGCGCTGTACGTTATGGCGGCTATTACTCTGGGACTTCTCACACTGATCGTGCTGATACAGAGATTTTACAAGAACCTTCTGGGTAACGAAGGCTACCTGATGATGACCCTTCCGGCAGGACCGGGAGCACACGTTGCAAGCAAACTCATATCCGCGACCATTTGGATCATCCTCGGTGGTATCGCCGGAGTCGTGGCTTTGAATCTGTTGTTGTATTTCACATCAGGCGGTACATGGTATTTCTCTTTCAGGGCATTTGCCGAAATGGTAAAAGGCGCGCTGGCTGCTGACGGAGGATGGCTTGTTCTTGTGGAACTGGTCGTACTGGTGATCCTTGTCTGCGCGGAGATAGCAGCGAAAGTATACGCCGCCATCGCCATCGGCCATCAGTGGTCCAACCACAGAGCCCTTGGAGCAGTACTGGCCTATGTGGGGTTATCGGTAATAGAAGCCATCGCGTCGATCCCGCTGCAGAATATCTTCGGAGAGGACGGGTTCTACTGGGATAACTGGTCGGGCACGACAGTCCATGAGACCCAGATATTCTTCCTGCTCCTTATAGCAGTAGTGGGAGTGATGCTGGCTATATACTGGTTCGTGACCTGGATACTTGTGAAAAAAAGACTGAACCTGCAGTAGCGCGGAAAGGGGACGCAACTTACAGTAGTGTGAAAAGGGCACGCGCCCTGCGGAAGCTGTAACCAGATCCATATGAAATGCACCTTTTTGATCATTTCGCAAAAAGGTGCATTTTTATTACCGCCTCCCGGAACCGTTGGAAAGGTACTGACCTACGGCCGGAACCGTTGCAATGGTACTGACTTTTTAGAAATAAGGGAATTATCAGTACCATCCCAACGTTTTCAGCGTGTGGATTTTGCAGAAAACGTCGTTTTTTAGTTTTGCCGGAAATATAAAGGCCGGAACCGTTGCAATGGTACTGACTTTTTCAAAATAAGAGAATTATCAGTACCGTTTCAAGGCTTTCAGGGCGTAATGAAATGTTTGCGCTTTGCGGCGCGCTTATTTATAATTGTCATGTGAAAGGATCGCATCAGTAAATGGAAAAAAACATTCTGCTCACAATAGAATACGACGGATCTGTTTTCCACGGATGGCAGAGGCAGCCGGAAGCGCTGACGGTCCAGGGCATGCTTGAAGAGGCTTTGAGCACAGTATGCGGAAAACCCGTTGAGATAAACGGTACCAGCAGGACCGATGCAGGAGTTCACGCTTACGGGCAGCGGGCCAGTTTCAAAGGCGATTTCGGGATCCCGACGGAGAGAATTGCCTACGCTGTGAACAACGCGCTGCTCTCTGACAAATGGGGCGAGGCAGCCGGCGCTGTCCGCGTTCTCAAAGCGGAGAATGTCAGTTCGGATTTTCACGCCAGATTCGACTCCAAAGGAAAGACTTACGTATACAAGATATACAACATGCCGGAGATGGATGTGTTCAGGAGGAATTACTGTTATCACATTCCGGATGAGCTGGATATCGAGGCTATGCGGAAAGCGGCAAAACTTATTGAAGGCACTCATGATTTTAAGTGCTTTGAAGCTGCAGGCGGTCAGGAACGGGAGACAACCGTTCGCACCATCAGTGGCATCACAGTGGAACGCGGAAATCGCACAGGCAGCGGTGCGGAACGTGCGGGAGACGGCAGCGGTGTAGAACGCGCAGAGGGCGGCCGCGGTGAAGACGGCTATGTGAACATCAGGGTCAACGGCGACGGGTTCCTCTACAACATGGTCCGCATCATCACGGGCACACTGGCAGAGGTCGGTCTGGGAAAGCGCAGCCCGGAGGAAATGACGGAGATAATCGAAGGGAAAGACCGCACGAAAGCGGGGCACACAGCGCCTCCGCAGGGGCTTTACCTGGAACAGATCTACTACTAGAGGAAACAGCGCGCGGAAGACGCGCTTTTTTTATTAATTATGTGAAAAAAATATCAACTCTATATTTGCAATAAGGTTTATTTGCGTTATAATAATATCATCATATATTTGTTTTTCTGGAGGAAAGATGGACAGGATAAGCTGGGACGAATATTTCATGAAAATGGCAGAGCTTGCCGCGACCAGATCAACATGCCTCAGAAGGCAGGTCGGGGCAGTTATCGTCCAGGACAGACACGTAATCGCTACCGGGTATAACGGGGCGCCTAAAGGCGTGCCTCACTGCAGCGAAAAAGGCGGATGTCTGAGAGAGCAGATGGGTATCCCTTCCGGGGAACGCCATGAACTCTGCAGGGCTCTTCACGCGGAACAGAACGCGATCATACAGGCAGCGACTCTTGCTCAGAGCATAGAAGGCGCCACCATGTACATCACGAACCAACCATGCATAATCTGTGCGAAAATGATCATCAACGCAGGAATAGAAAGAATAGTTGTAAGGGACGGGTATCCGGACCAGTTTGCAGTTGACATGCTTGCTGAGGCCGGACTTAAGATCGTGATGCTTGAAGATACCGCCGCCAAGAAGTAATTATCGGAGGAAAAGCTTGATGACTTACGTCATAGGCGCTGCCGCAGGTGTTGCGTTTGGAGCTTTGGTAGCGTTCCTGAAAAACATATTCATCTGGAAAAAATACGGTGAATTCGATGCCTCGGGCGGGGCGGATCCGGCTCAGGCGTCACAGATATATATAAGAAGCATGGTCAGTTTTGCAGTCAACGTAGTCACGCTGCTGATAGTCTTTCTTCTCAGAGATAAACTGCCTTTCAGTTTCGTGGCGTGCATCATCGGAACAGCGGCCGCGCTGGCTACACTAAACAGGATTTTCGCGCGCAGACAGATAAAGTCTGACCCGGATCAGGTGGGAGATGGTAAGAAGTGACTGAATTTCTTGAGAAAGTCGGATTAACAAGTCAGATGTTCACCAGCATTATTATAACGATAGTGCTGTGCGTGCTCGCCATTATCGCGGGCAGGCGCATACAGACTATACCGTCGGGTTTCCAGAATGTAGTCGAAATGGCCATCGAAAAACTCTACGGATTCTTTGAAGGCGTAATGGGGAAATATCTCTGTAAGAAATACTTCCCGCTCATCGCCACATTCTTCATTTACATACTGTTTTCGAACTACATAGGTCTTCTGCCGGCAGCAGGTCACGTGCCGGGTTTTGCGGCTCCCACAAGTACGGTCAACTGTACCGCGGCTATGGCGCTGGTAGCTTTTATTGCCATGATCGGCATCGGCATTTACGAGCATCACGGACTGGGATATTTCAAACACTGGTTCGAACCTTTTGTATTCCTGTTCCCGCTGATGATCCTGGAGGATCTGGTCAAGCCTGTTTCACTCACCCTTCGACTTTACGGAAATGTATTTGGTGAAGAAACTGTAGCGTCAGCCTTCTTCGACATGGTTCCTATCGGACTACCGGTAATAATGCAGCTGCTGGCTGTGCTGATGAGCCTGATCCAGGCCTTCGTATTCGCATTGCTGGCCGCCATCTACATCACAGAGGCGTGTCCGGAGGAAGAAGAACACCTGTAGGGCGAGAAGTGAAATAAGAATATTACGGGCCCCGGAGGGGCGCGGAATAATAAATCATTTTATA
Source organism: Bacillota bacterium (assembly GCA_030530305.1). Lineage (GTDB taxonomy): Bacteria > Bacillota > Clostridia > Peptostreptococcales > Anaerovoracaceae > RGIG7111. The sequence goes on along the minus strand of JAUMVF010000045.1, from coordinate 8,018 downwards.
AGTTAACGTTATTGCACATATAAGGAGAACGATTATGGGTTTAGTAGCTTTAGGAGCAGCATTAGCAATTGGACTCGCATGTATCGGACCGGGAATCGGTCAGGGTCTTGCGGCAGCAAAAGCGCTTGAAGGAATGGCCAGGCAGCCTGAAGTAGCAGGCATGCTTCGTACCAACATGATCCTTGCATTCGCGTTTATGGAATCCCTCGCAATCTATGGACTGCTTTTGGCATTCCTGCTTTACGCGAAATTATAGAGAGAGCAGGTCATACGAAAACCGTATTGCTTGAACGCGGGGAGCGGCAGACGGCCGCGCCCGCTGAAGGTGAAAGGATAAGAAATGGTAGAAGCACTGGGGATAAGTCTGAAAGATTTCATCTTTTACTTGATCAACTTCCTTATTCTGGTCGCTGTACTGGGGAAATTTCTCTATAAACCTTTCGTAAACGCCCTCAAAGACAGGAAACTGACCATCAAGGCCGCCCTTGAGAACGCGGAGATGATAAACCGCAAGGCGGACGAGAAGATGGCCAATTATGAGAAGAAGATAGCCAAGGTCGAAGACGAAGGCAAGGAGATAATCCGCAGCGCGAGACTTCGCGCGGAGAGTCAGGCTAACACCATCATAGAAGAGGCCCAGACGAAAGCGGACGAACTGCTTGAGCAGGCGCGCAAGGAGATCGAGCGCGAAAAAGAAAAAGCGATGGCAGATGTGCGTGAAGAGATCGGCGCTCTGGCCATAATGGCGGCAGAGCGGATCATGGAAAAAGACATTGAAGTCAACGGACGGGATCAGATCATAGACAAAGTCATTGAAGAGGCAGGTGCAGGCAAATGGCAGAGCTGATGACGGTAGATGTAACATACGGTCAGGCGCTGTATTCGGCTGCCCGGGAAACAGGTAATCGGGATCAGGTTCTCGAGGACGGTCTGCAGCTTTCAGACCTTCTGAAGACGGAACCGAAACTCATGGAGTTTCTGAAGGATCCCGGAGTTTCTGCTGCCGAAAAACATGACACGATAGAAAAGATATTCCGTGGAAAGATGTGTGACGAGCTGATAAATCTGCTGTTTGTCCTTACGGACAGAGGACGGGCACGCAATATTTTCGGCATCATCAGACAGTATGAAAAACTTGCTATGGAAGAAGACGGCATCGCCCGGGGCAGGGTCGTATCCGCTGCGCCGCTCAAGGAGAAACAGCTTAAGGAAATCGAGGAGCAGACCTCGAAGCTGCTCAATATGAACGTGAGCCTTGAGAACGAGATAGACGCCGGCATCATTGGCGGGATAAAGATATTTGTTGACGGCAGGATAATGGACGCTTCCCTGAGGAAGGGCCTTGAGGACCTTGCCGGAACACTTGAAATATAAAGTATTGGAGGACTTGCAATGAACTTACGTCCTGAAGAGATAAGTGCAGTCATAAAAGAACAGATCAAGAATTACGAGAAAAAACTTGAAGTCTCGGATTTCGGAACGGTCATTCAGGTAGGTGACGGTATCGCCAGAGTCTACGGCCTGGAAAACTGCATGGCAGGAGAACTGCTTGAGTTCCCGGGTGAGATATACGGCATGGCCATGAACCTGGAGGAGGACAACGTAGGATGCGTTATCATGGGTTCCGACCGTGAGATCAAGGAAGGTGACATCGTAAAGCCCACAGGCAGAGTAATCGAGGTGCCGGTAGGCGAAGCAATGATCGGAAGGGTAGTTAACGCCCTCGGCCAGCCGATCGACGGCAAAGGCCCCATCAAGGCGGAAGCCCACAGACCGGTGGAAAACGTAGCGCCGGGCGTACTGCAGAGAAAATCGGTATTCCAGCCGCTGCAGACAGGTATCAAGGCCATCGACTCCATGATGCCTATAGGAAAGGGCCAGAGAGAACTTATCATCGGCGACAGGCAGACGGGTAAGACGGCCATCGCCATCGATACGATCCTCAATCAGAAAGAAGAAGATGTTATCTGTATTTACGTAGCCATCGGACAGAAAAAGTCCACAGTGGCACAGCTGGTACAGGTACTTGAAAATAAAGGCGCCATGGATTACACCATCGTAGTTTCCGCTACGGCATCTGACGTTGCGCCGCTTCAGTACATCGCCCCGTACGCAGGATGCGCCATGGGTGAGCATTTCATGTATCAGGGCAAACACGTACTGATCATATATGACGATCTTTCGAAGCACGCGGTGGCTTACCGTGCCATGTCCCTGCTTCTGAGAAGACCGCCGGGAAGAGAAGCGTATCCCGGAGATGTATTCTATCTTCACAGCAGACTGCTGGAAAGATCGGCCAAGCTCTCCGATGATCTGGGCGGAGGATCCATTACGGCCCTGCCAATCATTGAGACCCAGGCCGGAGACATTTCCGCGTACATACCGACCAACGTAATATCCATCACAGACGGACAGATATTCCTTGAATCGGAACTGTTCTTCGCGGGTCAGAGACCGGCTATCAACGCAGGTATCTCCGTATCCCGTGTAGGTGGTAACGCTCAGATCAAGGCAATGAAAAAGGTATCCGGAAAGATCAAGATGGAACTTGCCCAGTACAGGGAACTGGCAAGCTTCTCCCAGTTCGGATCCGACGTGGATAAAGACACCAAAGCCAGACTGGAACACGGCATGAGGCTCATGGAAATACTGAAGCAGCCCCAGTACCAGCCTGTAAAGGTCGAGCATCAGGTAATGCTTATCTACGCGGCCATCAACGGATATCTGGCGGACGTTGAAGTTGTCGATGTCAAAGATTTTGAAAAAGCTCTCTACGAATACATGGATTCACTTTATCCGCAGGTAGGAAGAAGCATCGCGGAAACCGGAGAAATCGCGGACGACATCGAAGACACTCTCAAGGATGCCATCGAAGACTGCAAGAAAGAGTTCTTCAGAGGAAGATAAAGCCGGACGGTTTTTGCCGGCGGGCAGCGGATATAACAGGACACGAGCGTACGACGCATTCGCTGCCGGATAAAAAGTTAACGGAAGAGAAAACGAAAAGGAGGTGACAGCTGATGCCTGAAAGCATGCAGGACATAAAAAGAAGAATGAAGAGCGTCGACAGCATAGAGCATGTTACCAACGCCATGAAGCTGGTGTCCGCTGCCAAACTCAGAAGGGCAAAGGCGACCTTTGAAAAAACTAATGAGTTTTCTCATTACATAATCAACTCTATCGCTGAGGTGTTCAATAACGCCAGCGAAGTCCCGGAGAAATACCTTGAGGGGAACCGGGAGATCAAGAAAACCTGCTACATCATCGTTTCCAGCAGCAGAGGCTTCTGCGGAAGCTTCAACATGAACATAATCAGAGAAGCGGAAGCCATGATGACGGAAGACGAAGGGGATTCGACCATAATCGCGGTGGGCACTAAAGCGAAGGACTATTTCCAGAAGAGAGGATTCGAGATACTGAAAGAATACTCCGAGCCTCCGGAAGACATATCCTTCCTGGAGAGCCAGAAGATGAGCAGACCTATTATAGACATGTACAACAGCGGCGAGATAGACAGGATAGTACTCATCTATACCGCATTCATCAGTACCCTTGAACAGGCGGTGCAGACCGTGACTCTGCTCCCGTTCTCCATAGAGCGTGACCCGGAAGTCATGAAATACGACAAGCCGGTGGAATATGAGCCTTCGGAAGAAGAGGTATTCAACTACCTTGTTCCGAAATACGTTGAGACAAGTATATACGCAGCGGTCGTGGAATCCGCAACCTGCGAGCACGCCGCAAGACGTATGGCAATGGAGAACGCCACTGACAACGCCAGGGAGATGCTGGGAGACCTGTCACTGACTTACAACAGGGCAAGACAGGCTGCCATAACTAATGAGATACTTGAGGTCGTAACAGGGGCCGAAGCGCAGAAATAGACTTTGCGGCGGGAAGCGCCGTACAGAAATCATAAACCTTGCGGCAGGCGCGCCGCAGCAGTAATTCACAGGAGGATGAACCAGTGAGTAAGGGAATAATTCATCAGATCATAGGACCGGTAGTTGATATCAAATTTGATCCGGAGGAAATGCCGGAACTGCTCAACGCCATAGAGATCGATCTTGAAGGACGAAAGATCGTGGCGGAGACAGCCCAGCACATGGGAGACGACGTGGCAAGGTGCGTTGCCCTTTCATCCACAGACGGACTGAAGAGGGGAATGGAAGCCACAGATACCGGAGAGCCGATCAAAGTACCGGTAGGCAGAGAGGTCCTTGGCAGACTTTTCAATGTAATCGGTGAGACCATAGACGACGCGGGTCCGGTAGAGACGAAGACCAAAGCATCCATCCACAGACCGGCTCCGGACTTCGAAGAGCAGAACACCACCGCGGAAGTGTTCGAAACAGGTATCAAGGTAATCGACCTGATCGCGCCTTACACACGAGGCGGTAAAGTAGGACTTCTCGGCGGCGCGGGAGTAGGAAAGACCGTGCTTATCCAGGAGCTGATCAACAACATAGCCAAGGAGCACGGCGGTATCTCAGTATTCGCCGGAGTAGGCGAGCGTACCCGTGAAGGAAACGACCTTTACTATGAGATGACAGATTCCGGAGTAATAGACAAGACAGCTATGGTATTCGGACAGATGAACGAGCCGCCCGGAGCGAGAATGAGAGTTGCTCTGACAGGGCTGACCATGGCGGAATACTTCAGAGATCAGGAAGGACAGGACGTACTTCTGTTCATAGACAACATATTCAGATTCACACAGGCAGGTTCCGAAGTATCGGCTCTGCTGGGCCGTGTACCGTCAGCTGTAGGATATCAGCCGACACTGGCAACTGAAATGGGAGCCCTGCAGGAGAGAATCACATCCACCAAGACAGGATCAATCACATCGGTACAGGCTATATATGTACCGGCAGACGACCTGACTGACCCGGCTCCGGCTACGACTTTCGCCCACCTTGACGCGACGACAGTACTTTCCAGAGCCATCACAGAACTTGGTATCTATCCGGCTGTTGACCCGCTGGAGTCAAGCTCCAGGATCATGGACCCGCTCATTCTGGGTGAGGATCACTACAACACAGCCCGTGAAGTACAGGAAGTACTTCAGAGATACAGAGACCTGCAGGATATCATAGCCATCCTCGGTATGGACGAGCTCTCCGACTCAGACAAACTGATAGTTAACCGCGCAAGAAAGATCCAGAGATTCCTGTCCCAGCCCTTCAGCGTTGCAGAACAGTTCACAGGAATGCCCGGTAAATACATACCGAGAGCGGAGACAGTCAGAGGATTCAGGGAGATCCTGGACGGCAAGCACGACAATATACCTGAGGCGCTGTTCCTCATGGCAGGCAGCATAGACGAAGTCGTAGAGCGCTTCGAGAACGAAAAACAGGAGCAGGCTGAGGCCAAGAAACAGGAAGAAAAGGAAGACGCCGAATAATGGCGGGAGAAGACCGCTTTTAAAGCAGCCGATTCATGATGAGAGGTCGATATGGCGAAGAAGATAAATCTTGAAATAATCACACCATCAAAGGTGTTCTACAGAGGAGACGTGGAACTTGTCATCGTAAGGACTCTGTCCGGTGACGAGGGATTTATGGCGGGTCACGAGTGGGCCTGCAAGCTTCTTGCTGTCAGCGAGATGTGGATCCAGGAGACTTCTGCGCCCGAATACAAGATAGCGGCCATATCCGGCGGTTTCATAGACGTCAAAGACAGTATCGTAATCTACACGGACGCTGCTGAGTGGGCTGAAGACATTGACATGGAGAAAGCCCTGAGCGAGAAAGCCAGCGCGGAAGACTGGCTTACCAAACATCCGGATGACGATCCGATGAATATCGAAAGAGCCAAGATAGCCATACAGAAGGCCATCACCAGAATGAACGTTTCACAGGGCGGAGCAAGGAGAAAGAGATAGTTTCTCCGACAGATTATAGCAACAGCAACCGGATCGAAACGAGCCGGTTGTTTTTTTATTACAAAAAATGTATTGCGTTTCATTATACAAACGCATACAATAGTAACAGGAGGTGGTAAGATGGCTACGAAGACTGCGAATGTTATAGCGAGGGTCGCTCCCGATGTTAAGACACAGGCAGAGTCCATTATGGATCAGCTTGGTGTGCCCGTATCAGTTGTTATCAATATGCTTTATAAACAGATAATCTTGACACAAAGCATACCTTTTTCTATTTCCATTCCAAATGAACCTGTTGCGCTGGATGAGATGGACAGGCAGGCATTTGATTCCATGATGGATAAGGGATATCAGCAGGCAATCAATGGAGAGACATCACGTGTGGCAGAAGCTTTTGACGGAATCAGAAAGAAACTTTAGTCTATGAAACAGAAGTATGAGATTGAGCTGACAACAATGGCTCAGGAGCAGATATTGGAAATCGCACAGTACATAAAAAGAGAAGTTCCAGGCTCCCCAAAACGCCAGTAGGTTAATCGACAGGATGGAAGCAAAGATATCTGAGCTGGACACCATGCCGGAAAGAGTTGAATTAACTGCTGAAGAACCGTGGTATAATAAAGGTGTACATAAGTACATGGTCCGCAATTATATTGTTTACTTTATTATATTGGAGCCCGAACACATTGTCCGGGTCATTGCGGTTGTCCCTGATCGCATGGATCAAAAAAGACAACTTGAGCAAATGGAAATCAGTTAACATCACTACAAAAAGAAAGGCGGAATTGTTGGTATGATGGATAAGACGAGAACAGCCCTCATAGGGATAATAGTTGAAAATACAGAAGCGATCGACAGACTGAATGATCTGCTTCATGAATACAGAGGAAACATAATCGGCAGGATGGGTGTCCCTCATCCATCTAAAGAGATATCAATAATCAGCATCGCCATCGAGGCACCGGACGACACCATAAGCGCACTGGCAGGAAAACTGGGGGCGCTTCAGGGAGTCACCACTAAGACCATATATTCTAAGGTGTGATATCAGGCGAGTTTGTTTGATATGACTAGGGTTTTGAAGCTGCAGAGATGCAGCTTTTTTGTTTTTTTGTAAATAAACAGTGTAAAAATCTTCGGGGGGGGGTGATATAATGAACGGGGAAAAGACGATCAGAGCTATGAGCGGCCGGGGGCAATTTGTAATATGAAGAGCATGACGAAGAGAAAAACTATAGCGACACTCCTTTTGATTTGCATATTATCTGTATGCGTATTATTATTCAGCGGATGCAGTTCAGAAGACCCGCTTGCGGTATATGATGCGGCCTGCGATAAAATGCAAAGCAGCACAGATATCGATTATACATATTCATCTAAGTGCAAGTACTTTGCAGGAGAAGAGACAGTATCGGAACCTGAGTCCGAGCTCAGCTGCAGGATAGATCTCCATGAGGATGATTATGACTGCATGCTATTGAGATTAGGTAAGGACAGAATATATTATAAGGATGGTCTTCTCTATACGAACCTCTCATTCGAGGATGAAGACGGAAAAACTATAGCCAACACGAAGGAAAAGTGTAAGGCTTCCAGGGACTATATCGATACTACGTTTATGGCAAAGGCTGCTCTCGGACACAAAATCAATAAAAACCATATAGCAAAGGCGGAAGTGGACGATCCATTATTCAATTCTGAAAAGACGTGCCGGTTTACAATAAAGAAAAAATACGTATCTCAATACATGAAAAAATACTTCCAGAGGGATATGGTAGATCAAGCCCCAACAATATTAGGTTTGCTTTCCACTGGAGCCAGGCTGGATGAAGGTGATCTTACCGTTGAGATCACTGTTGGTGAAGAAGGATATATCACATCTCAGAAAGCCCGGGGCAAAATGGTATATGCCGGCAAAAAGAGTGAAGAGTCGGCGCTGACCATGATAATGAATATGGAGCTGACCGTTGATTCGATCAATGCAGGTAAGCAGATCAGTATCCCGAATATAGAGGATTATAAAATGACAGAAAGAATAGATCCGTTAGACATACCTGTACCGGAAGAGCTGGAAACTGCGGACTGAAACACCAGGCTTCGGAGCATCATTTTCTAAGAAGTAGCTAGGTGTGCA
>JAUMVF010000044.1 GCA_030530305.1 Bacillota bacterium | reverse complement strand
AGAACTATTTCAAAGGGACCAGAAGTATGACTTTCAAGATCGTCCCGAAGAAAGCCGTGATAAAGACCATCACTGCAGGCAAACGCAAGCTGACAGTAAAGATGAGCACAAAGGTCGCTGCCACAGGCGGTAAATATTATCAGATCCAGTACAGACAGAAGGGCAAGACTTCCTGGAAATCAATAAATACTTCAAGCAGGGAAAAGACCATCAAAAGCCTCAAAAAAGGCAAGAGATATCAGGTGCGCGTACGCGCATACAAGAAAGTGAGCGGTGTGAAATACACCGGCAAGTGGAGCGCGATAAGGAGCAAGGTTTCCAAATAAACACGAGACTGCAAAAGACGGGCATCACGCCCGTCTTTTTCATGCCTTAATTTCAGGATTTGCAACCTGAACAAAGTTACTTTTCTTTTTAGCCAGTGGCTGATATAATAAGGCTACCAGAAAGATATGGTTTATTATCAACGGTCTTGCCGGAAAGGAGGCATGCTGCATGAAATTACTGAAGAGAAGAATTATAGTTGCGATATTATCTATCGCCATGGCTTTCACTATGTTCCCGCTTCTGGGAGCGGACAGCGCACATGCGGATGCAAGCGATATTTATGTAGGGGATGCGCTTGAAGTAGTAGTTGATCCGCCGGTTCTGAATCTGTATTGGGCATATGATGAAGAAAATGCAGACTATTTCCTGGATCCATATAGTTCAGGTGCATGGGCAGAGTGGGAGGAATTCAAGAACACACTCGATACGAATTACGAAGGCGTAAGTCGGGTATTCGTCGGACATGGAATATACGGAGTAACAGAGAATTTCTTTGACGGGCTGAGTCAGATAAAACAAATTTCCTTGCCGGCAACGATATCATCTTTCTATATGGAGGATACACAGGGAGTAGCGAAGAATGCGTTCAGAGGATTAACAGGCTTAAATACTGTTTACTACGGTTCTGATCTTTATGACTGGAATGAAATAAGAACTAACTCGACCTTCCAGCCTGGTAATGACGCAGTATTCAGTTTTGATCCAACACCTTTAAGTGAAGCCCCGCAGAATATGAGTTATAACAATATAAATGGCGCAAAGTACATCGCCAGAACCTTTGTGTTTACAGGGGACAGGAAAAAAATCAAATTGACGTACAACGGTGAAGAACTTGAGGAAGGGTTCGATTACTCTACATTCCCCGAAGTAAGAAGTGTTGGCAAGCACAAAATCAACATTGCAGGAAAGAATCACTTCATGGGCTATAGGACAGTTTCTGTCAAGATCAACCCGAAGGGCACTTATGTCAAGAAAGTAACCAGCCCGGCCAAGAAGAAGATCAAAGTTTACTGGAACCGTCAGTCGACAAAGATGAACACTTCAAGGATTACAGGCTATCAGGTCAAGGTATCCAGAAGCAAAAACTTTACTAAATCCACAACTTCTACTTCGAAAGTGAAGGGATACAAGAACACTACGAAGGTTTTCAAGGTAAAGAAGTCGCATAAGAGGTACTATGCAAAAGTCCGCACATACAAAGTAGTGAACGGAGTGACTTACTGGTCCAAGTGGAGCAAGTTAAAGAACAGGGTTTCCAAATAAGATATGACAGTATGACAGCATGACAGCATACGAATACAGAAAGACGGGCATCACGCCCGTCTTTTTCATGACTTAATTTCAGGATTTGCGACCTGAACAAAGTTACTTTTCTTCTTAGCCAGTGGCTGATATAATAAGGCTACCAGAAAGATATGGTTTATTATCAACGGTCTTGCCGGAAAGGAGGCATGCTGCATGAAATCACTGAAGAGAAGAATTGTAGTTGCGATATTATCTGTCGCCATGGCTTTCACCATGTTCCCGCTTATCGGAGCGAACAACACATATGCATTTGAAGGCGATTTGCCTGACGTGGGAGATGGGATATATGCTTTTATTCAGGAAGATGATCTGATTTTCTATGTAGAGAGCGGTTATGACGATGAATGCTTCCTGGATCCTACAGCCGGAGGAACGGACTGGGAAGATTTTAAGAATAATGAGTTGATCGCAGGAGCTTATAAGGATGTGAACCGGATATTCATCGGAAATGGCATATACGGAATAGGCGAAGGCTTTTTTGAAGGAATGACTAATATAGATACGATAGCCATACCGGAAACCATAGGCGACTATGTAACGACCGGAAAGGGAATACACAAGGACGCATTCAAAGGCTGTGATAACATCACCCGCCTTTATTACGGAGGCACAAGAGGAGAGTGGGACCAGGTAGTAAGCTATATGAACCTCCCGGAAGGAAACGATGCTATAATAAGGGCTTCTGAGGCTTACTGTAACGACCCCAGTATGAAATATACAGATGTAAGCAAAGCAAAAAACACTGCTTTTACCCGCAAGTACACGGGAACATGGATAAGACCAATACCAAACCTTACCTACAATGGTGAAAAGCTTGAGAAGGGTTTCGATTTCACGGTACGCTATACCAAGAACAAGAATGTTGGCAAAGCGAACATCCACATCGCGGGAAGGAACCACTTCAAGGGCACCAGAACAGTTAATTTCAAGATATATCCTCTGGGAACGTACGTAAAAAAGGTAACGAGTCCCGCTAAGAAGAAGATCAAGGTAACCTGGGAGCGTCAGGGCAGATACATGACCCAGACCAGGATCACCGGATATCAGGTGAAGATCTCCAGGAGCAAAAGCTTCACTAAATCTACTACTTCCACTGCTAAAGTAAAGGGCCACAGCAAACTCTCAAAGACATTCAAGGTAAAGAAGTCACACAAGAGGTACTATGCAAAAGTCCGCACATACAAAGTAGTGAACGGCGTGACTTACTGGTCCAAGTGGAGCAAGTTAAAGAGCAGAGTTTCCAAATAAGATATGACAGCATAACAGCATGACAGCATACGAATACAGAAAGACGGGCATCACGCCCGTCTTTTTCATGCCCTGATTGTTTTTCCAGGATTCTCTCACCCGGATTTCCCTCGTTGCGCCAGCCATTTTCCCTCGAGTTGTATTCAATTGCACTGATAGTTCTCACTTGAGCCCCCAATAAAACGAAGCATCCAAGTGTCGAACCCGCAAACGTTGAAAAAATGTTGCTAATATCAAATATAGCGATTAGCAACATTTTTTGTGCGTTTGAAGGGGCTGTTTTCAGGCACATTTGGTAATAGTCTTGGCTTTAGCAAAAATCAGGTCCTTCAATCGTTGAAAAAATATTGCTATTAGGGGTGAAATGAAAATTAGCAACATTTTCAATGGGTTTGAGGGCTGTCCTATTAGCCGCTGGCCGCTCCGAAGCGAAGTCGGAGGAAGGGCAGCGGAACGCCAAGCGTTAGCGCGGCAGGGAAACATCATTAATGTCTGAGTTTTCTGCATTCAGTCTGAATAATCGGAATCTGCTTTTTATTGCTCTTATATAGATGTATTATGAAGAAACTTTGTTAAATCAGATTAGGAGGAACAGCGTGAATATAAATGATATTCTGGAATACTTTCGTCTGGAAATCACGAGAGAGAAAAAACTTGCAAGAATAATGGATTTTAGATTTGGATATCTTCCGGCGGGGTCATTAGTTGAATATCAGCATGGAGATAATCATTACTATTACTGCTATGCATATGTTAATGGAAAAAGGAGGGGACTTCTTCTTGACTCTTTGAATGATGAACACCGTGAGATAATCATGGAACTTATGGAAAAGAAAACTATAGTTCATGGGCTGCCTATACTAAAGAAAAACATCAAAGCTATGGAAAGGTGCCTCAGGGAACTGAAGCCTTATCATCCGACTATGTTCAAATACGGAGATTTGCTTAGCTCGGATTATTATCTCGAAGGGGATGTTTGCGTAAAAGAATGGAAGAAGAAAGCGGAATGCCAGAATCCCTACCACAGGCGGGATCTTGTTCATGATACCAAAAGAGGAGTGAAGGTCAGATCCAAGAGCGAAGTGCTCATATCGGATACTCTTTATGACAATGGGCTTTTATATAAAAATGAGGCAGCGCTGACGATTGGCGGAAGGACGGTCTATCCCGATTTTGAGATCCTCCATCCGAAGACTCACGAGCTTATCTGGTGGGAACACCTTGGCAGGGCAGACGATGGCAGTTACATGCAGGGCAGCCTCGAAAAACTTGAGGAATACGGGGATGCCGGGATCAACCTCGGGAAAAACCTGATAATTACTTCTGAGACTAAAGACGCCCCGCTGACCAGAGGGGAAGTACTCGGCAAGATGAAGAAGTACGGACTGATATAGGCACAGTACCCGGCAAGATGAGGAAGTACAGACTGATCGCGCCTGGCGGGAGGTCACAGATGTGAGTGCCCGCGAAACGAGGGTCTTGATAATAAGCAGTATAAGTAATATTCTTAAGAAAAGAATATGGACTGATAAAAGATCATTGAACAGATAAAAGAAAGGATCATTGATATGAGTGATAACAGTTTACCTTCAAGGGAGCAGGCCTTAGAGCTGCTGACAAAATACAACAAAGAGGAATTCCACATCCGCCATTCACTGACGGTGGAAGGAGTTATGCGGGAAGCCGCGAAAAAACTCGGCTACGAAGACGAGGCCGACAAGTGGGCTTTAGTGGGGCTTCTGCATGATGTGGATTTTGAGATGTGGCCTGAGGAGCACTGCAAAAAAGCGCCGGAACTTCTGGCTGAGATCGGATGCAGCGACGACGTGGTACACGCCATAGTTTCCCACGGATACGGCATCTGCAGCGACGTTGAGCCGGAGCACCAGATGGAAAAAGTGCTTTTCGCAGCAGACGAGCTGACCGGCATCATCTGGGCCTATGCGCTGATGAGACCTTCCGGGAGTACCAAGGACATGGAAGTGGGCAAATCCCTGAAGAAGAAATTCAAGGACCGCAAGTTCGCGGCAGGCTGCGACAGAGACGTGATCATAAAAGGCTGCGAGAATCTGGGCTGGGAGATGAACGACCTGTTCGAACTGACCCTTTCGGGTATGAAGGCCACGGAAGACAGCGTGAACGAAGAACTGGCGAAGCTGGTGTAGCATAAAAAGCCGGCAAAGCCGAAGTAAACAACGGAGCGAAGTGATACGACGCTTTCAGGAAAGGCGTCAGGAGGCCCGAAATGAAACGAACTATAGCGATCATGATCGTACTTGTGATGGCGCTTGTCTGCGCGGCGTGCGGCAGCGAGGAAAAGCAGGAATCACAGGAGACGGACACACAGAAGATAGAAGCATCTGAAGATCAGGGCGCTCAGGACCAAAGCGCTTCAGAAGGAGAAAAACCGGAGGCAGAAGACACCGGGGAGGACGTCACAGTGGAAGAGAAAGCAAAGGATCTGGCGCTTAAGATCGGCGGAAAAACAGTGGATGTGAAGTGGGCTAAAAATGAAAGCGTGGACGTTCTGCGGAAAATCGCTTTTGAAAAACCGCTGGAGATAAACATGTCCATGTACGATGACTTTGAACAGGTAGGCGAACTGGGTCAGAGCCTGCCCGCGGCAGATAAAAATATAACTACTGAACCCGGAGACATCATGCTTTATTCCGGGAGCAATATCGTGATTTTTTACGGGTCGAATACATGGGAATACACCAGGCTTGGGAAAATAAAAGGCCTGAGTGACAGCGAACTGAAGAAGCTGCTGGGAAGCGGCGATGTGACAGTATCTATTTCTATGGAGTAGCTCCCGCAGGCACAGCCGTTTATTGGAAAAAATCCTGAAAGTGCGGTTGTTCAACCGGAGCTTCCGTATTCCGGAAAACAAAGGATATGAAAAAAGAAAAAGAAGTAGCGGCAGCGATAATAATTAAAGACGGAAAAGTGCTGGCGACCCAGCGGGGCAGCGGCAAGAAAAATTATGCCGGCAAGTGGGAATTTCCGGGCGGAAAACTCGAGCCCGGTGAGACCGCTGAAGAGGCTGCGGTCCGCGAGATCAAAGAGGAACTTGAAGCGGACATCAGGGTGAAAGAGCTCTTTAAGATGGTCGAGTATGACTATCCGGAGTTTCATCTTAAGATGCACTGCTTCATTTGCGAGCTGCTTTCAGAGGATATCACACTGACCGAACACAGCGCGGCCAGATGGCTGGCGAAGGATGAGCTTGAGAGCGTGGACTGGCTGGCGGCAGACACTGGCGTTGTGGCGGATCTGAAGGATTCGGATTGGCTGGCGGCGGATGAATGAGCGGCCGTGGAGCCGGCGGTTCAGACCGGTTTGCGGCTGATGAGATATAGAACGCATATAAGCGAAAGGAACTGATCATGAGTAAAAAGATTTTGATTTTGGCAGTTATCTTGGTCATGGCTCTGGCGGTGGCGCTTTCGGGCTGCGGCAAGGAAGAAGTAACATGCACTTTCTGCAACGGCACCGGTGAGGAGACCACAGTCATCAGTGATGAGGTGTGTACCCTGTGCAACGGTACGGGCACGGATCCCCGCACCAATGACAGGTGCGGCAAGTGCTACGGATCAGGCAGAGTAGTCACCGAATACGGCCACAAAAAATGCGAACATTGTGACGGCACAGGAAAGGTAGAAGAGTGAAGACAGTTATAATACACGGGCAATCACATGAAGGCTCTACATGCCATATAGCAAGAAATCTGGCCGGCAAGATCGGCGGCGAAATGACGGAATTCTTTTTGCCGAGGGATTTCGGCGAATTCTGTGTGGGATGCACCAGGTGTTTCATGGAAAACGAAGCGCTTTGCCCCCACTACGATAAACTCAGACCCATAACGGAGGCTATGGATGCGGCGGATGTGATAATTCTGGCAAGTCCGGTCTACGTTTATCACGCTACCGGAGCGATGAAGGCGTTCCTCGATCATTACGGATACCGCTGGATGGTGCACCGGCCCGAGGAGACCATGTTCAGAAAACAGGGCGTTGTCATAAGCACAGCGGCCGGAGCCGGTACCAAAACCACCAACAAGGACATGGCAGACAGCCTGACTTTCTGGGGCGTGGGGAAGATATTCAAATATGGATGCGCAGTAGCCGCAACCAGTTGGGATCATATCGACCCACAGAAAAAGAACGGGATCGAACAGCAGACTGCTAAAATCGCAGACCGGATCAGAAGCAATCACGGCAGGGTAAAACCGGGACTGAAGGCTAAAGGACTTTTTTACATCATGCGGCTTTACCAGAAAAAGGGCCATAACAGGAAGGACAAAGATTACTGGCTTGAAAAGGGCTGGATGGGCAAAAGGCGCCCCTGGAAATAGCATCGGGAGCATCCGCACCGCAAGTTTCGCGCAAGAGGTGTTAGTTAATGACGAATGAGAACAATACAATTGGGAATAAAGATGTAGTAAAGCGGAGGATATTCGTTTTGCTCAGGCTTCTTTACGAGCAGACTGATGAGGAGCACCAGATGACCTCGGACGAACTGGTGGAATACCTGAAAGAGAAGAAAGTCCCGGCCAACAAGAAGACCCTTAAAAGTGACATCGACCTTATGACAGAGGCGGGCCTTGACATAGTGACAGTATCCAGCAAGCCCAACAGGTATTTCTGGGGCAGCCGGCATTTTGAAGTGCCGGAGCTGAAGCTGCTTATCGACGCGGTGTCATCTTCGAGATTCATAACCCAGAAAAAGAGCGAGCAGCTGGTGAAAAAGCTGACCGAACTGGCAAGCGTCAATCAGAAGAGCGAGCTGAAGAGGCATCTTTACGCGACCAACCGGGTCAAAACCAGCAACGAATCTATTTTCTACACTGTGGACACCATAAACCAGGCCATCACCCAGAAGCGCAAGATCACTTTCAAGTACACCGAGTATGACGGGGAGAAAAACATAGTCTTCCGCAACGGCGGCGAAGTCTATGAACTGAGCCCCTATGCCCTTTTCTGGAACGAGGACTATTACTACGTTGTGGGCTATTCGGAGAAACACGAAAACGTATCGGTATTCCGGGTGGACAGGCTCTATAAACCGGAGATCACTAAAAAAGACGCGGCGGAAAAACCGGATGACTTCAACCTTGACGATTACTCCAGACAGATATTTGAGATGTACGACGGGGAGATGGTCAAGGTCCAGATAAAGTGCAAAAATGAACTGATGAAATACGTTATCGACCGCTTTGGCGAGGGCGTGAAGACACGGGTTTTGTCTGACAATGAGTTTACCGCGGAGATGGAAGTGGCCCTGAGCCCAAACTTCTACGCGTGGGTATTCCGCTTCGGCGGGGCTATCAAGATCCTGGCGCCGGAGAAAGCCGTGGATGAGATCACAGAGATGGCAAAGGCGATGATCGAATAGCGGGTAGCGCTGTTGAACAGGAGGAATCAAAATGAATAAGAGAGTTTTTATCGCGATCTGCGCGGTCCTGGTCATGATGTTCATGGCGGGCTGTGGCAGCAGCTACGCAGGCGAGTGGAAAGCAACCGATGTGGAAAGTCCGGCCAAGATCCACATGGATCCGAACATGACCGGTTCGTCTCTTTCCTTTGAGCTGAAGGATGACGGCAAGGGTACAATGACCCTTAACGGCGCATCAGTGGACATTGAATGGAGCGAGATCAACGGCGGCGTGAAGCTGGAGCAGGACGGCGGGCATTCGCTTGATCTGAAAGAAGCCGACGGCAAGCTTACCATGGTGGACGGCAACGGAAACACGATATACTTTGAGAAGCAATAAACGCATGTGACGCCATGCGGGGCAGGGAACCTGATTTCGAGGTGAAATCGGGTTCTCTTTGTTTTTTGCGAGAAGAAGGTAAATGTTTGCTGCTTTCGGCCTTCTGGGGGCTCGGGCTATTTCCTTTTGAAGTGCGGGGATGTAGCCTTTTAACTGGAGGAGCGAACCCGCGCAGTGAGTCCGGCGATAGAGTAAAAGAAGCCGTTTTGACAAGGCCGGGCTCATTTGCGCAGTTTTTTGTCTGAAGATCGTGTGTGAGATAAAAGAAGGTGTGTGTGTTAAAATAAATATGCAATAAGGAACGGAAATAAAGCAATACAAAAAGCGGCAGAAAGGAACAAACTATGTCACTTCCCACACAAATGAAGATAACATGCCCCAAGTGCGACAAGGAGAGCGATTTTACAATATGGCAAAGCGTGAACACTTCACTTGACCCGGATATGAAAGAAAAGATTCTGAGCAGGGAGCTTTTTAAGTTCGTGTGTCCGCACTGCGGCGCGGAGATAGAGATCGATTACCCCTTCCTGTATCACCAGATGAAAGATGAGATAATGATCTACTATGTTCAAGATGAAGAGGGCTATAATGACGCGGTGAAAGTGTTCAGCGGCGAGGTTCCAAAGGGAAAGCAGGACACGGAAAAACTTGTGATGGGAGACTATCTGCGCCGCATAGTCACATCCCAGAACGATCTGATCGAGAAGATCCGTATTTTCGATGACGGCAGGGATGACCGCTTAATCGAAATCATGAAAGCATATTTCGTGGAGCCTGTGGCAAAGGAAAATCCGGATATGGGGATGTTCACTCTGTACTATGACGGGGACAGAGAGAGGATCAGCTTCGTTATCATCAGTGAAGAAAAAGCCTGCGGGACCTTCGACGCTCCGGAGGGAATGTACGAAGACCTGGTGAAGAATCTTGACGGGAAGATAATGGACGTCAGGGAGGAAGAAAACTTCCTGATCGATTTCGACTGGGCCGTCGGGATGCTGATGGGCGGAGACGGGGAAGTGTCGTAATGAAGGCAGCGCTTCCTAGACAACGGATATTGAGAGATGAGAGCCGGCCGAAAGGCTGGCTTTTGCGGATAATGCGCAATATTAGCTAATAATCACACATAGCCCGGTAAAAAACAATTATATCATTCTTGAATTTAATTATATCATTTTAAGCAAAATGGCGTAATTAACTTGACGCAAACCGATTCGTGTTATACAATTCAATTACACCATTAAACGCAAAATGACATAATTGAGCGAGCAATGAGGTAATTGATTTGAGAATATATGACTACGAACAAAAATGGAAAGACCTGTTGGAACCTGATATCGTTTCTTTGCTTACAACTATTCATGAATATCGCGGAAAAGAAACTTTATACATGGAAGCGAAGAAAGACGTGCTGGAGAGTCTTATGGATATTGCAAAAATTCAAAGCACGGATGCATCGAACAGAATTGAAGGAATATATACATCCAGCGAAAGGCTTAAAAAAATTGTTAGAGATAAGACCGCACCAAAGAGCCGAAGCGAGAAGGAGATCGCCGGATATCGTGATGTGCTGACAACAATCCATAAAAGTTATGAGTACATACCAGTCAAGGCTTCGAGTATATTGCAGCTCCATCGAGATTTATACAAATTTACAGGTGGTTTTGCAGGCGGGAATTATAAAGAAGCAGATAATGAAATTACGGAAGTTGATTCAAATGGACAGAAAAGGGTTCGTTTTCAGCCAGTCCATGCCTGGGAAACGCCCGAGAGTATAGAAAAACTATGTGAAGCATATAACGCTATTGTAGGTAACCCTGATATTGACCCGCTTCTGATAATGCCGATGTTTATTCTGGACTTCTTGTGCATTCATCCATTCTCTGATGGTAACGGTCGCATGAGCAGACTGCTTACACTCTTGCTGCTATATCAGAACAGATACAATGTTGGGAAGTACATCAGTATCGAAAAGATAATCAATAACGACAAAGACAGTTATTATGAGGCATTGCAGGAAAGCTCGGTTGGGTGGCATGAGGGGGAAAATACCTATAGGCCTTTTGCGCGTTATATTCTAGGAGTTATTGTTGCTGCGTATCGGGATTTCTCCGACAGGGTTTCGCTGGTAGACAGACAAGGGAAGTCTAAACCTGAAGTCATTCGAGAAGTAATCAAACAGACTTTGGGCAACATCACTGCGGCAGAAATCAAAGAGAAATGTCCTGATATAAGCCACACAACTATGCAGCGCGCGCTTAAGAGTTTGCAGGAAAGCGGAGAAATAACCAAAATTGGCGGAGGCCGCTACACTTCATATACTTGGAATGGGGAGAAAGAAAAATGATTACAGGAGAATTAAAAAACAAAATTGACGGGATGTGGGATGACTTTGCAGCAGGCGGTTTGGTCAATCCACTGACAGTAATTGAACAGATCACATATCTAATGTTTATTCATGATCTGGATGATGCAGATACCAAAAGGGCAAAAGAGAGTGCCATGCTGGGTCTCCCATACAGCTCTATTTTTGCAGAAGAAGTTCAGATCGGCGGCAAAAAAATCGATGGCGCACAGTTAAAATGGTCGGTCTTTCATGATTTCCCAGCCGAAAGAATGTTTACTACGATGCAGGACTGGGTTTTTCCATTCATTAAATCTCTGCATAGTGATAAAGACAGCGCATATTCTAAATATATGGACGATGCAATATTTATGGTGCCGACACCATTGCTGCTTTCTAAAGTAATTGACCGGCTCGATGAAATATATCGCATGATGGCGGAAGAGCACAACGTTGATGTGCGAGGAGATGTGTATGAATACCTGCTTTCAAAGATTTCACAATCTGGTAGAAACGGCCAGTTCCGTACACCAAGACATATCATCAAAATGATGGTGGATCTGGTCGAACCAAAACCAACGGATACCATCTGTGATCCGGCCTGCGGCACATCAGGATTCCTCATCGCAGCAGGGGAATATGTAAAAGAAAAACACAAAGAAGAAATTTTGTTTGATCAGTCTGGGAAAGATCACTACATGAATCATATGTTTTTCGGATATGATACAGATCGCACTATGCTGCGCATTGGTGCCATGAACATGATGACACATGGCGTAGATAATCCTTTCATTGAATACCGAGACAGTTTGTCTGATCAGAATGCAGATAAAAATAAATACTCTTTGGTATTGGCAAATCCGCCTTTCAAGGGCAGCCTGGATTATGACATAGTGTCTCCTGATCTTCTCAAAGTATGCAAGACAAAGAAGACTGAACTTCTATTCCTCACATTATTTTTAAGGATGCTGAAGATAGGCGGACGCTGTGCATGTATCGTTCCGGACGGGGTTTTGTTCGGATCTTCAAAAGCGCATAAAGCGATACGAAAAGAAATTGTTGAAAACAACAGGCTTGAGGCTGTCATATCCATGCCTTCGGGAGTATTTAAACCCTACGCAGGTGTATCGACTGCTGTGCTTATTTTTACAAAAACAAAAGCTGGTGGTACCGATGATGTTTGGTTCTACGATATGCAGGCAGATGGTTTCAGTTTGGATGATAAACGATCTGAAGTGCAGGAAAACGATATCCCGGACATCGTGGAGCGGTTTCATAACATAAAGGGTGAAAAGGAACGGAAGCGGACAGAGCAAAGTTTCTTTGTCAAGAAAGCTGATATAATTGACAACGACTATGATTTATCAATCAACAAATATAAAGAAGTCGAGTATGTGCCAGTAGAATACCCGCCAACGGAAGAGATACTGGCAGATATTAAGGCGATTGAAAATGAAATCCAAAAGGAACTTGGTGAGTTAGAACAGATACTCCGAGAGAAATAGAAACTATTGAAAAGTGAAAACAGATAAATGAAAGCGTAAAAAAAGGTCAAGAAAGAAAGGGAAAATGCAACTAGTAGATTTTCTAAAAGATATAAATAACAACTATTCGGCTCTTCTTAGTGCATTCGCGGCAGTTCTTTTAATGGTAATAACATTTGCGTATGCTATTACAACGAGACGGCAAATGAA
>JAUMVF010000043.1 GCA_030530305.1 Bacillota bacterium | reverse complement strand
TTTCGGACCCGGCGCCGCAAATGTTGAAGTAGCTGTTTCGAGCCCGACGCCGCAAATGTTGCAATGATACTGATAATTCTGCTATTTGAAGATTATCAGTACCATTGCAACGGGTTCAGCTGGTGCTTTTTTCATTTTTAGCCGTTTTCCACCTTTCGTCTGAAAAACAGAACCTGCAAACGTTGAAATGATACTGATATTTTTGTTATTTGAAAAATGTCAGTACCATTGCAACGGCTCCTAGGGATTAACCGTGACAGGTTCTCAAAGATTGACCGGAATCGGTGTCTTAACAGACATGCCGTTCTCCGCCACCCGGCAGGTGTAAGCGAGAACCTGCACACCTGAGTCAGCTGCCCGGGCCAGTTCTTTTGCGAAAACCGGGTCTGTGGCTGCATTGGGCTCAAACTTTTCGGCTCTGTCCATCTGGATCACGAAAACAACATAGGCCGCATAACCTTCCGCAGCTGCCCGCTGAAGCTCTTTCAGATGCTTCGTCCCCCGTTCGGTCGGCGCGTCCGGGAATCTGACTATGCCCTTATCCTCCAGAGTCACACCCTTTACCTCTATGAATGCTTTCTGCCGGGCCGCATCTCTTGCGGCGTCTCCCGCGCCGCCTTCTGCGCCTGCGTCTTCCACGTAAAAATCAAGACGGGAATCTCCGAACTTTGCTTCCGGCTTTATGAGGCTCAGCGGATACTTAAGTCCGGGCAGCGCAGGGCTGCCATCTTCAAGCATTTCGCGCACCGCCGCATTGGGCGCCTGGGAATCCATGTTGATTAGAAGGCTGCCATTGTCCGCTGCGTCCTTGTATACCGCGATCAGCGAGTACTCCATCTTTCTACTGCCCATCCTGTCCCTGAAATCCTCAAGGATCACTTCCGCCCCGGGCACAAGAAGTTCGCGGCAGCGTCCCGTGTTTTTCACGTGGACGCGGACGCTCTCCCCCTTGGTTCCTGAACCGCGGCGGTTACTGCCTCCTTCTTCCTTCAGGCGTACCACCGCAACGAAGCGGTTAGGCCTTTCTATGAATTCTGCTTTGCATATCTTTCCGTACTTCATGATTGTATTCTACCACAGGGGTGAAAACATTTTACGATTGGTAGTAATTGTGTTAAAATCATTCTTGCGGTGCGTAGCCGGAGCGAAGTTACCGCAAAGGCCTACACGCCATATCATAAAAGCAAACAGAACAAGAGCAATAAACAGGAGCAATAAAATGAAATTCGGAATACTCAAAGATATCAAAAACGGAGAATACCGCGTAGTTGCAACACCTGCCGAGGTGAGCATCATCAAAGGCGACGGGCATGAAGTGTACGTTGCCAAAGGAGCCGGGGTCAAAGCCGGTTTTGAGGACATGGAATACAAGGTTGCCGGAGCGACTATGGTAGAGACCAACGAAGAGATCTGGGCTACGTGTGACATGGTCGCCAAGGTAAAGGAGATCGAGCCTTCAGAGTACGACCTTCTTAGAGAGAACCAGATACTTTTCTGCTGTGTGCACCCCGCGGCCCACAAAGAGGAAGTTGATAAACTTCTGGAAAAAAAGATAATCTCTTTTGCAGCTGAGGATTCACACAGATACGGATCGCCTAACTGTGAGGCTGCCGGAAAAGCCGGAGCGTTCATGGGCCTGTGGGCTATGATGAGCAACAACGGCGGCTGCGGTAAATTCGTCAACGGTCTTGGCGGAGCGCCCGGTATCAGAGCCCTGGTATGCGGATGCGGAGTAGTAGGAAGCGCAGCGATCGAGACACTCATGAATATGGGAGCCACAGTGACTGCCACCGCCACCAACGTTGGTACACTTCGCAGGGTGGAGGAAAAATACCACGGAAAAGTAAACACGATGATCTCCAACAGATTCAATCTGGAGAAGACTCTGCCGGATACAGACCTGGTACTCAACTGCGTAAGATGGCCTAAGGATGCCACTGAATATATGATAGACAGAAAGATGGTCGCCACCATGAGGCGAGGTTCTGTCATCTGCGACATCAGCAACGACTATGGATGCATTGAGACTTTCCATGAGACCACTCACGACGATCCTATATATATCGAAGAAGGCGTAGTTCATTACTGCGTGAACAACATACCAGGAGCCATCGCAGGTTCAACGTCAGTAGCATACGCAGCATCCCTTCTGCCCCACTTCAGATCTCTTCTGAACAAAGGAGTCGCGGGAGCATGCGTCGCTGACGGCTATCTGAGAAGGAGCATGGTCACATACAAAGGCTACCTGACTCACGAGGAGACAAGCGGCATACAGGACCGCCCATGGGTAAGACCTGAGACCATCCTCGGAATAGAAAATGAGAAGCTTGATCCGGCGCCGCCTAACACGGTCACCAGATCCGAGAATTTCTATGATGAGTTCAAATAGATAATCAATCCTTTATTTATCAAAAAGCCCCGCGGCATACGCGGGGTTTTCTTTTTATCTTCTGAGTATCTCAACGAGCCTTTTATTTCTTTCCCACCAGGAGGGCCGATCCGCCCAATCCCAGCCATGTCGCTTCTTTTTTTGCCATGAACTTGCCATCTGTGGTGTCGATCATCTCGACCCGTTCATACCCGAGATCTTTGAGTTTTTTCACGAAGGGCTTCATGTCTCCGTATTTCAGTTTGTTGAAAGCATCGTGTATCGCAAAAGTCCCTCCCTTTTTCAGCACACGAAACGTTTCCATAAGGATCGCCTGGCGGCCGCCCGGGATATTGTGATAAACGTAATTGCTCATCACAGCGTCGAATGTCTCATCCTCAAAATCAAGATCCGTCGCGTCGCCGCGGTCAAAACTCACATTGCTTGCCCCTTCTGCTTTGGCATTCCTTTCGCAGAGAGGCTTGTTGAACGACGCGTATTCCTTCCCCCAGCGGTCGATTCCGATGAAAGATGCATTTGGGTTCCTCTTGGCGCAGGCGATGGCAAGAGCGCCGCTTCCGCAGCCTACATCCAGGCCTTTTCCGCCATCCGGCACTTTTACATATTCGGCGATGCCTTCGATGATCTGCTTCGACAGCTGTCTGCTGCCGTTATATGAAAAGGCGCGATACAGGTGGAGCATCCAGAACGAAACGCACAAACCGATGACCGTTACCGCCAGAAAAACAACGAACAGTACAGTCTTCAATGTTCCGGACACGATGCCGGTCAACCCGAATATGATGAACAGCAGCGCAAAAACTGCAGTTACCGCCACGCCTGTAAGCACCATGCCCTTTGGCATCCAGTTTTTATATTCAGGTTTCATTTCACTCCTACCTTTCTGCGGATTCTATACCCAGGCAATCATATCCTGTCGCGTCTATAGCTGCCTTCAAAGCTTCTGCGTCCACCGCGTCCTCCGTCAGAAATGTCGCTTCCTTTTTTCTTTTGGAGGCCTTGACCTTTTTCGCGGAAGGGACCGCTTTCCTGATCGCGTCGCAGACATGAGCTTCACACATACCGCACATCATTCCGTCTATCTTCATTGTTGTTTTGATCATTTTTTCATCTCGCTTTCTTCCCGTCCGGGTAAAAATATGTTCGTTAGTTAGCAATTGCTAACTTCATTGTCATTGTAATCCCCCGTGGGAAGAAAATCAAGTGAATTCCAAATAAAAACCCGCGGGCATCAAACCTGCGGGTTGTAATATATGTCTTTATTATCGGCTATTCTACGTCGAATATCTCTTTATCATCGGCTATTAAACGTTGAACAGGAAGTGCATCACATCGCCGTCTTTTACCACGTAATCCTTTCCTTCTGAGCGGATAAGACCTTTTTCTTTGGCTGTAGCCAGATTGCCGCCGCACTCGATAAGTTTGTCGTATGCGATGGTCTCTGCTCTGATGAAGCCCTTCTCGAAATCCGTGTGTATCTTGCCTGCAGCCTGAGGCGCTTTGGTGCCGCGCTTGATGGTCCAGGCCCTTACCTCCGGTTCGCCTGCTGTAAGGAATGAGATCAGGTCGAGAAGGCTGTACGAAGCTTTGACCAGTTTGTCCAGGCCGGATTCGCTGATACCCATATCCTCCAGGAACAAGGCTTTTTCTTCATCATCCAGTTCGGAAAGTTCACACTCGATCTCAGCGCTGACCTTGATCACGCTGGAGCCTTCTGTGGCCGCGAAGTCTCTGACGGACTTGAGCATGTCGTTATCCACATCATCAGCCGCATCGTCTTCCGATACATTGGCCACATAAATCACCGGCTTGTATGAAAGCAGATCGAGAGTCTTCACAAAAGCAGCCTCGTCTTCATCAAGCTCCATGGCTCTTGCAGACTTTCCTTCTCCCAGAAAATCGTTGACTTTGTTCAATATATCCAGTTCCTTCTGGAGGCTCTTGTCCCCTTTAAGGTTCTTTGTCGTTTTCTGGATCCTGCGCTCAAGCACTTCCATGTCGGAAAGAATCAGCTCAGTGTTTATGACTTCGATGTCTGACATGGGATCTATTTTTCCATCAACGTGCACAACGTTCGGATCCTCAAAGCACCTTACCACGTGGACTATGGCAGCAACTTCCCTGATGTGGCCGAGGAATTTGTTGCCCAGGCCTTCGCCTTTTGATGCTCCCTTCACCAGACCGGCGATGTCGTAAAACTCGATGGTGGTCGGTATGGTCTTCTTCGAATCGTACATTTTATGGAGCACTTCGAGCCGCTCATCTGGTACCGCAACCACGCCTACATTTGGCTCGATGGTGCAGAACGGATAGTTTGCAGACTCTGCTCCTGCTTTAGTTATCGCATTGAAAAGTGTGCTCTTCCCTACGTTTGGAAGTCCTACTATTCCTAATTTCATGATTTTATTGCGCTCCTTTTGCGTTTATTCATTCGTCTATAGCATTATATCACATAATGATTCGCTCTCACTACTACGTCAGTTTACGGTATTCAGCTTTTCCATATGCTAAAACCAAAGTTGAGAAATAAGGCACGATCAAAGATATTATCTTAAACTTCCAACCTTTGCCGAATGAATCGCATAGTTTGAAAAGATGAATAACTCCAGCTGCTGATGTCAACGCCAGAACAAAAATACCAAAGAACAGAATCACTGCCGGCGATGTGATTTTAAATATTTCAAGCACGGCTTCAATTATCCAGCATACGACCTCAACAATGAACCATATATGACTCATCCCTACCATTTCATGAGATACGAACACATTGTAGACGGGTATTAATGATTTCCAGCCTTTTTCACCCGCTTTAGTCAATATCCGCCATTCGGCTACGATCAATAATATGTATATAATTATGCCGGCTATCAGAAGGCCGATCAAAACCGGTGTCGGGATCTTAGCATAAAGCTCTTCCACGCTCATAAAATATCTCCATTACTTATGCTGCTGTCATTACATACCTGGCACTATATACCACCTGTTACTTTTTCTTGTAGCCGCCTATAAAGAAGAAAACAGCTCCGAGAGCCACAAAGATCAGGCCGAGCAGAGGCTTCTGGGTGCAGAGAACACCTCCGACGATAACTATTAAAACAGCAATTATTTTTACAGGATCCATCTTTTTCCCTCCATACTGAATTATTACTTTGATTATATCACAAAAAGCAAAGGGACTTTTCGTAATCACTTTTCAACACTTTATTTTGTTTTGGATTCAAAATGCGTTACAATGTAAAAAGAAAGGAGCGTATGAGTTAAATGAAAACAATGAAAAAAATCGCAGTAATACTTCTTGCGTTGATAATGATATTTGCTGTGGCAGCCTGCGGAAACGATTCCTCAGACGAGACTGCTCAGGATCAGCAGACTCAGGAACAGACCCAGGATCAGGAACAGACAAACCCGGAGCAGAAGGATGACGGTCTGATCAGCAAAGGCAAGGCAAAAAGAATCGCTGCAAACGATGCAGGTTTCAAAAAAGCCGACGTGGAATTCAAAAAATGCAAGCTTGATCTCGATGACGGCATCCAGGAATACGAGGTAGAATTCGTTCAGGGCGAAACTGAATATGATTATTCCATCGACGCTGCTACCGGAGATATTCTGGAAAAGGATTCTGAATCTGTATATGACGACTAAACAAAAGCGGGAAGCAGAACGGGCGGATCATCTGTCCGTTCTTTTTTTCCAAAACACTTTTCCTGTAATGAAATCCTGCATACATGTGTTACAATTGAAGGAGAAAGGAGTACTGCTATGGTTTTGACATTATACGGATGGGCTGCTAAACACTATACTCCTCCTGAAAAAAGCTGGAAAGAAAGTCCCGTACTGAAGGGAGTATACAGAAAAGGCGACGATTTTCTGGTGCTGTCGGCAGATCCTATCGATGCTGCGAATCCTGCTTTAAGTCTTGCAAGGACGGCCAAACTACCGGATCCGTTTTATATCATAACTGAGCCTGAGGAGGCTTCGGATTGCGTAAAATGGATCAAGTCTTTTGGCGAATCTGTCAGAATAGACACCTTAGGTCCTGAAGGACTGAACGCCAGAAAACGTGATGAACAATTCAGTACGGTCAGAGAATTGCTGGACGCGATTCTTTCCAAGATATAAAAAGCGGCGGTAACCGCCGCTTTTTTGTTTGTAATTCATCTGATTGGATCGCTGTTTCCGGTGTGCATACGGTAAAAAAAGAAAAATATGCAAAATCCTATTTTTTGAGCTATATTTACATATTTTTTGAGAGCCCGAACGCATTAACTCGGATGAATCGAAGTAGAATCGCGTGAAAAAGCGGATTTTTGTCGGTTTTAAGAGGTTCAGAGCGTCATAATTGTGGGAAAATGCTCTCGAATCACTTTTAAGCGGACAAAAAATATGTTTTTGAGCGGGAAAAAACGAAAAATTGCATATTTTCGATTTTGTTACGTATGAAAGCAGACTTTGGGGAGTGGGCAAATGACTTTTGGGCATACGGCCCTCCATTTTCGCCGTATCGTATACCAGTTACGGAAAGGGGACTTCTAATGAAGAACTTATGATTAAATCGGGTTGGCTCCCGGTGTATGACTGCGGTCAACGTGTTTATGTGTTTGAGTGATGGGCGTTACTCCTGTTTCAGATCAAATAATTCAGGATACTGCTTTTTAGCTTTATTCACCCATCCAAATATTCTAACATCCAAATCGGATCTCAATTCGTCCACAGCTTTCTCGTAATTGAAATATAAATCATATTCAGGTAATATTATTTCTTCTTCACGCTGGATAAAGTTTATATCTGGACGATTCTTTACATGTTCCTCTACATTCCTGTCAAGAAATTGAATATGTGCAATATCGCCGACATTTTCCAAAATGTGTCCGGATATACGAAAATGAATAAAGCAATGTACCTTACCGGCGGCAGGGGGTTTCAATGAATTAATACCAAGACGTTCTAAAGGCGGCCCTGCATTATATAATTCATAGTATGTGTTGAAGTACACGGATTCACTCAGGTCCCGATTAGTAACATACTCTAATTCACCCTCAGATTCCGGTGTTATATCAAATTTATACTCGTCTTTCAATATCTTCGATATATCTAACCTAAACGCATCATTACCCGGAAATTTTATATATTCCGCAGACTCAATCGCATCATATATATCACTTATATCTATATCAATCAGGATCTTGTCTTCAAAAAGTATGTCTGATCCCATGAGTTCTTCAGCGCTTCGTAAATAAATCTTCATATCATATCACCATTTCAATAGTTTTACTACCCTCCATTTTCAGACCCTGGTCAAACTTTAGTTACCGTACATATTAACTAAATTATGTTCCCTGCAGAACTTTTCTAGATCCTCTACGTTATCTATTGTATCTAATTCTGAACGATATTCTTCGTAAAAATCTAGATCTGTCAACATCTCATTGAAAGTTATATCACCTCTAAAATAATCCGCTAATACCCCATCTTGCATCTGTTCATCCCATACTGCGGAAAATAATACAATGTATCGTCTGAAAAATGCTTTCATTTCGGCTATTTCAGATTCACTTATATTTCCGTCATTAGGACCTGGGATGAAGCCCCAATCGTCGGATAGCTTCAATATCCCTGTCATACTAGGTTTAAGTTTCTCTGGATTGAACGAGGGCTTCACTCGAATACTGTGAGGGTATTCTACGCCCGATGAAAAATAAAAAGAAAACGGGAGTGTCGAAGGATTTTTGACAAATTTTCCTCGCACATTTGACATTGCTAATATTGCATCATCTTGAATCAATCGTTTCACAGTTTTACTAACCTCCATTTTCAGACCCTGGTCAAACTGAATGATGGTACATACTAAAACTCTAGCGGCGGCCCGTACTTATCTAACAGTTCCGATATATGAAGCTTATCAAATAGACTCCTAACTGTATGTTCAACATAATTCAATACTTCTTCATACGTATCAAATTCAGATTCGCTATTGACCGTGATATATATAGGCAGATATCTCTGTATTATCTTGTTTTTTGGCAATTTCAATTCTTCAAGGTCAGATTCAGTTCGTCTTCTTATCTCTTCCTCATGCTTTTTAGATTTATGCTGTGCAGGATGTGCAGAAACTCTCACTCTGACATATCGTGGTACATCTTCATTTTTCAATTGTCTTTCGTGAGCATAGTAGTAATATTTAGATGGATCACTTAATCTATATTTCATACATTCAAAATCATAGTAATCGAATATCTCCTCCACGGATTCTCGAAAAGCATAGTAATTTTCTAATGCTAAAGGATCTGCCTGTTCAATATCTTCGGGTATATCTATTATATCTGTAGCAACCAATTTCGCATATTTAGCAGGTAGATATACATCTATTTCGATATTAAATCCATTGTTAGAATATAACTTCATACACATGTACTCCTTTCTGTAAGTACATTAACGATTCGGTATACGATACGGCGAAAATGGAGGGTCGTATACCTTATGTTGTTACCTAACACTAATTCTTAACTTTCTTGTAATTTGGTCTCACAAGTTTTGACGAAACATAACTCGGATTGTTTATATTATCATCTGTGTCGAAAAATCCGTCCATAAATGCGTGTAGCTTTGATTCATATTCTTCAGGATAATCTGCTTCAAGTAATCCGATTTCATCATTCCAATGGTATAAGGCGACTACCCAATTTGTCACATTGAGGGAACGATTTGATTTTGAAGGCGCATCTAAATATTCACAGATAGCATTTTTATCATGTGAATTCAACTTCCACTCCTTCTTACCGTCTCTATTCTTATGAATAACTTTCTCAGGAACTCTGAAATTCAATCTCGTGACGCTTGTTGCTTTTGTATAGTCATCACTGTTGTAATATTTGAAGTAACAAATCCCCGCTCTATTAGCATCTGGATTAACCGATACTAAAAAGTTAGGATTCTGATGGCGTCCAATTGTTGCCATCCCAAATATCTCTTCTGAATTCTTTATCACTAATTTCATATCGTCAATCTCCACTATCTATAACTGTTCCGAGGTATACGATACGGCGAAAATGGAGGGCCGTATACCTAAAACTTCGCGTCTTAGCGATGGTATTATAACGATCCTTTTGTGGCCATCGATACCTTGAAAGCATGACCATAAACCCATAATGCCTGATCTACCTTTCGATTGTTTTTATAATCAATTCCTAAAGCATCCAGCCTTTTTATAAATTCCCCATATTCTTGCTCGCACAACGTTGCAAAAGGCTTGCTCCATTTCCCGGGTAATTCGTTAACTGTAATTACTTGGTTGTTATTCGCACAAATGTTTTTTTCGTTAGCTATTAAAGCTGCCATCGCAAACCTGTCATAAATGGGGTATTTACCATGAGATAAAAAGAACAGCAACGTAATGAGATATACTGAACCGATCCCTTTAATACCGGTATTCCTTAGAAGCTTCAGGCATTCTTGCGGATCATTAACTGCAACTTCTTCAAGATAATTCCGATTATCGAGAATGTATTTTGCAAGTTTTTTCAAATCGAATACTCTTCCATATAGTTTAGGATTGTTTTTTTCACAATCTTCCCAATCTGAAGTGTAGATAAACTTTTTTTGTTTTTGGCTCTCTCTATGTCTTATTCTCCCGATTTTCCATGCCATAACTCTCACAACGTCAATATATGACTCAAAATGGCTGTCTTTTATTTTCATTACTTCATCTTCAACATACTTTGAAGATTGCTGATATGTTATCCCGCTTATTTTTCTCTCTCCGAGAAGGTATCCTTTAGAATATCTCTCTACAAAATCCTGCACATTTAATTTGTCTCCGTCTTCTCTATAAAAAGCCATTCGTATCACCTCCAATTACTGATAGTTCATTATTGCTTTTCTATTACAACCCTTCATACGCCTTCATCGTCTTTTCCGCATCCTCACGCAGCCTCTTCACCAGGCTTTCCGGTTCCAGAACGAGCACATCGGGAGCATATCTCTTTGCGAACTGGAACATCGCATCTTCTGAAACTCTTGCCGAAACGTCCACGTGTGTGTCTGTTTCATTGGTGAATGATACGTCGTCACCGAAGATGTCTATTATATCGGTTATCATCGCTTTAACGATCCTGAACTTCACCCTGATATCCCCGCTTGAATACATGTAAATGTGTTTGTCCATGTATTCTGAAAGATCAAGCCGTTTCCCGCCGGAGCCCTCCAGCTTTTCAAAGGGCTTCGCCGTTTCATCAAGTATACTGATATCCTTGATGCGGTCGATCCGGTAATTGGAAATGTCGTCGTACTTGTCGTAGTTGCAGATCAGATAATACTTACCGTCTCGCGCTGCCATCTGATAAGGGCTTACTATATATTCACGGACCGTTCCGTCATCTCTGCATTTTCTGTAAGGTTTTTTATCTGTCCCGTAGTCAATATATGTGAAGCTGACCTTTTTCTTTTTCTCGATCGCCTCGTCCAGAACTTCAATAGTATAGAAGATTTCAGGATTCTGCGGTGCCGCTTTAGGTATGGTGCTGATATGTTTCACATGCGATTTGAAATAGACATTGGAAAGGCTTTCAAGCTTGCGGGCCAGTTCTTTGCACTGGTTCTTTTCAATGTGTCTGTTTGACAGCAGGCCGTCTATCAGAAGCCTGAGCTCACCATCGGTAAAGTCGCGCACAAGATAATAATCAGAGGTGATGATACTCTCTTCCATCTCTTTCGTTTTGGGATTCTGCACCATACGGGTCGTCTCAGTGTATTCGATCTCATATCCCATATCGATCAGGTTCTGAATGTTACGGCGCACAGCCTTCCGTTCGGCTTTCATACCGTACTCTTTTTTGAGGATATCGATAATATCTTTCTGCCTGAGAGTATGTTCCTCATCTGTATATTTACGCAGAATATCAAGGATGTTGATTATCAGCATTTTTTTGGTTGGTTCCACAGATCTGTTCCTCCGCACATCGCCTATTTTGTTGTTTTCTTTTGTGATAGTTTCACTTCTGTATTTTTGTTTCATTTTATCAAAGCACCTCTGTAAAAACAACACGCCTGCTGCGCGCAGGACGACTGACATATCCCGTTCCTGTCTCCTTCGGATCTCACGGTTTTTCTATCCTCTGACCCTGATTCCTGTGATTTCTTCAAATATATCAGCGTCGAAATTCGGCATGGAAAGAATGATCGCTTTGTTTTCTTCAGTTGTGTTCTCCCACCAAAGAGCACAGGCCTCCTTATACCTGTCTGCATTATTTGCACACCGGCTATCCTGGTAAAGTTTGAAATCGGACTGTGTCAGGGCTTTCCAGTAAACAGTTTTTTTGATTTCGTTAAGTGACATACCTGAAGGCTTGTTGAATAACCGGATCTCACTGTCATCTGTCGTGCAGAAAACACCGCACGTGCCGTTCGCTTTGTTGAACATCCCTGTGTTGAAGCTCCCGAAGTTTCTGAAGCCGGTGTTCCAGTCGCCGATATTATCGTTTCCGGCATTGCACATCCCGATGTTATTTTCGCCGGCATTGCACATCCCGATGTTATTTTCGCCGGAGTTGCATGAGCCCGTATTATTTCCTCCTGAATTTCGGTTGCCGATATTGTAATCGCCGGTATTATCTTTACCTGTATTGAAAACTCCGGTATTTCTATTGCCGCTATTCCAACTGTTCTCATATATATATCTGTCGTATTTTTCGTCTTCCTGACTCATTCTCGCCCAAAAGTCCTTATACAGGTAATCTGATATGGCTTCTTTTAACTCTTCGCCGCTGACTTCCCGAACGATTCGTATATGGTTTGATCCACCCTTTGTTCCGTCATTGCTGATGATTTCTTCTCCCAGGACTTCTATCAGACAGTATCTGCTTCTTTCCCAGGGTGAATAATAAGAAAAAACATCCTGCAAATGTCTGCTGTAATGAAAAACACTTTCAGTACAAAGTTCGGGTGGCCGTCCGTTATTATCTATCTTGTATTCCTTACCGATTTCAAACTGCATTCCCCTACAGCAGAAGTTTTGATCGAATCCTTTGAATCTGTTTTTTTTCATTTGCTTTTCCTCTTCCTAATCTTCTAATCAACTACTCCCATACCTTCCCTTCAATTATTTGAGAAAAATCAAAATAAATAGAATCAGGGGGAGAAAATCCAAACTTGAAAACCATCAGTTCCGCCTCATTACATATGTGAAAAGCATGTCCCACCCCGATATTTCTATACCAGTCATGACATCGATGCAAAAAGACAATTGCATTGAACTTACGCACATACTCTGTGAATTCGCCAATTGTCTTGTCTCTTGGATATGTATCTATCAGATCATATAACTGTGGTCTTCTATA
>JAUMVF010000162.1 GCA_030530305.1 Bacillota bacterium | reverse complement strand
CGGCGCTCACGGATTTGCCATGGGCTATAACTACAACGGAAGACTCTGGTCTGCCGAGCTCCTTCTCAAAGAAGACGGTTCCGTTAAGCTCATCAGACGTGCAGAGACCCTGAACGATTACTTCTCGACATTTGATACGACGGATTACGGAGCAAAGCTGATCAGGCGATGATCAGAATTCATCTGCTTCCATATCATTGACGATATTATTTACCCACTTATACTGCCTGTAGCGTGCAATGACTACGGGCAGTTTTATTATCTCGTCCAGATTCAGAAGAAAATATACAACAAGAACGGGGAGCCTTAAAGCAAAAGCCGCGATGAAGCCTACAGGTACTATGAAAGCCCACATCGTTACGGTATCACAGATAAAACCGAATCTGGTGTCGCCGCCCGCGGAGAATATACCGCCGATAGTCGTGCAGTTTATTGAACGTCCGAGGATATAGTAGCTGCACATGAGGAGCATGATAAACAGATAGTGCTCGGCAAGGGGAGTGAGGTTGACGAACATTACGACCAGAGGAGCGGAGGCAGCCGCGATAAGTCCCAAAATAATGCCTGAGACGACACAAAGCTTCATGATGCGCTTGCCGTAATCTTTTGCGCTCTCAAGTCTTCCGGCGCCGAGCTCATTGCCAACAACGATCGCTCCGCCTGCGCCTAAAGCATAGCAGAAGGATGAAACGATATCTTTGATCACCGTTACGATGGCGTTTGCAGCAACTGCATCGTTGCCTAAGTGCCCCATTATTACGGTTATCATGGTAAATCCGATGCTCCAGATTATCTGGTTTAAAAAAAAAGGAGCGCTGTACTTTGAGAACCTTCTTCTGAGATTTATTCCGGTTCTAAGTATGTATTTAAGCCTTAACGAGACTATCTTCTTCGTAAGAGAGAAATAAATACAGAAGGCGAGACCTGCAAATGCGGCTATTGTTGTTGCGATCGCGGCACCGGTGGCACCCATCTTTGGGATCCCGAAAAGGCCGTAGATGAAGACTGCGTTGAGAAAAACATTCAAGACGACCATTACGCCGCTTGCAAAAGTGCATTGCTTTACAAGACCGACATTCTTAAGGATGGATTCATATACGATCGACAGTCCCATGCAGACATATGAAAAGGAAGCGATCCTGAGGTATGGAATGCCGTGAGCGATCAGGGAAGGATTATTGGTGTAGATGCGCATTACCGCTTCAGGCATGAACATGGTACAGCCGAAGAATAAGACGAGGATAGGGAGCAGGAGCTTTATGCAATAACCGAAAAGTTGCTCAATGGACTTCTTGTCGCCCTTGCCCCAGAACTGTGCCGCAAACATCGAGCATCCGGAGGAGATCGCCATTGAGAACATGCTGAATACGAACGCGACCTGTGACGCGAGCGAAACGGATGACATGGCATCCTGATCTGATACAAGCATTATCGTATCCGACAGCGGAACGAGCGAGAACATAAAGTTCTGCAGTGTCATCGGCAGGATGAGGGATACAAGCTTTTTCCTGAATGCGGCTTTCTCTGAATTAGGCATACGGGTATTCTATCACAAGGGCTATTTTGTTCTGTCTTATAAGTTGTTTAGTTATGATATATCTGTTTTAATCCATGTGTTATAATTCACGAAATCAATGAAAAGAGGTAAACGGATGAATAAAACGATTAGAATGATAACGGCAGCAATACTGTCTTTATGTATGCTTTCAGCCGCTTCATGCAGTAAAAAAGAACCGGATAACACACCGGCTTCATCATCTGCGGCTCAGACAACAGCAGCTGCAACTACTGCTCCGGCTGATACTGATGCACCGGCTTCCTCTGAGACAGGACCTGCTCCTGTAATCGCTGACAATGAACAGCTTGAGATTCTCTTCAATGCTAAAAATCTATGGTTCTCATCCGGCGATCCTGAACAGACCTATTATATTACGGATCTTGATATGAACGGCCTTTATGAGGTTTCAGTATCCAAAAAAGGTCAACCGTTATATATGTATGAAGTAAAAGCTGACAAGAGCGGTATAGAACAGGTAGATATCCCGTTTGATAATGAAAGCGCCGGCCCTGAGATGGA
>JAUMVF010000161.1 GCA_030530305.1 Bacillota bacterium | reverse complement strand
TTTTTCTCACTCTCCTATACATTTCTCTTTCCGCTGTCTGCAGATTCGCAAAAACTCTTCCGGCGCTTTTCCTCATCCGGAGCTCTTCCCACCGTCCGGTCCGTTACTCTTCTTCTGCGGCCTCTTCTTCGTCCGGCCCGGGCTGGGTCAGTCTGTAAATAGCGTCTGCGTAAATCTTCGTCATCGTAACGAAACTGTCAAGATCCAGACATTCGTTTTTCTGGTGCATAGTATCGGGTTCGTCCGGGAAACGTCCGCCGAAAGCGATACAGTTCCTGAACATTCTTGCATAAGTCCCGCCGCCGCTTACTACCGGCTTACTGTCCTTGTCTCCCGTATGCTCGCGGTATATATCCATGAGCGTTACGATGAACGGATCATCTGCCGGGATGAATATCGGCGCTTCTTCTTTGCCTTTGACCAGTCCCAGATCGTATTCGTCCAGAGCAGGCATGATAGCCTCATAAATCTCGTCCGAGGTAAAGGTGACCGGATATCTGATATTGGTGGCCAGGCTGACCGCCTTCTTGTCCAGATCGATCTTCCCCGCGTTGAGCACGGATCCTCCCGATACCTTATCCTCAAAGTCCGCGCCCAGACTTTTGCCGTCCAGTTCGTATCCGATGCGCTTGTTGTAAAAATCGATAAAGTCCGTCACGTCATCGCTGACGAAATCAAGCCTGCCCAGAAGCTCCATCATTATCGATATGGCGTTGACACCGTCTTCAGGCGTAGACCCGTGAGCGGATATCCCTTTGACTGTGATCTCAAGGCTCTTGCCAACGCCTTTGCAGTGGACCGAAGCCCTGCCATCGGCGAAAGCCGGGATCTCCTCTTTCTTTTCTTCCCTGAAAGCGGTCACGGCTGCCTTGACCATCTCATATACCTGCGGATCCTTGTCGAAAAGCACCGCCCTGGCGTTGTCCGGCACCATGTTTGGCGCCTGCCCGCCTTTCAGCGTACGGAGCTCAAGGCCTTTGTCCTTAGGCGTTTTCAGCTTCTTGGCTATGCTGAAAATGAGGATGCCCAGCTCCCCGTGTATGGCCGGGAACTCGCTGTCCGGAGTGAAGCCGAAATCAGGCTGGGGCGCCTTGGTAAGATAATAGTCCATACCGTCCCAGTTGGTCTCTTCGTCCAGTCCGAGGATGAGCCGCACTTTTTTCGCGGGATTCACTCCCGCTTCTTTCAGCGCCTTCATAGCGTAAAAAGCCGCCACTACCGGGCCCTTGTCGTCGGCCGTGCCCCGTCCGTAGATTTTTCCGTCCGCGATCTCGCCTCCGTAAGGCTCGTGATCCCAGTCGCTTCCTTCCGGAACTACGTCAAGATGTCCCACGATGCCCATGCATTCATTGGAAACGTCGACCACATCGCCCTCTTCATCGAAGATCTGTCCGCCGAACTCGATGTGTCCGCCGTAGTTGTCCGCATTGAAGGTGGCAAAATCCTCTTCCTCTGCTTTTTTCAGCATATAGGAAAAAGCCTCATGGACGTTTTCTCCAAAAGGCATATCATTTACCGGTTCGGATACCACGCTGGGGATGGCGATAAGCTCCTGAAGGGTCCTTATCATCTCATCCTTGTTGGCGTCTATCCTTTCGTTGATTTTTTCCCAATCGCTCATAAATTCTCCTATAGAACTTCTGCGCGCAGCTGCTGTTTATTACTCAACAGCTTCTACGCCTTTGATCTCAGGATAGCTTTCCTTAAGCACCTGCTCAACGATGCCTCTGAGCGTCATCATAGCGCCCGGGCAGCCTGCGCAGTGTCCCTTAAGTCTTACTTTTACGATATTGTCGTCTGTGTATTCAACAAACTCGATATCTCCGCCGTCTCTCTGGAGAACAGGTCTTATCTGATCAAGACCGGCCTGGATTTTTTCTTCCATTTCTGTTTCTTCCTTTCGTTTGTTTTCCGGCGCGCTCTTTTCCGCGCGCAATATGATTATACCCTTATTTATAGAAAAGTAAAGGTTGATATTCGAAAAAGCACAAACCCCTTGACATGACAGCGCCGGCGGTGATAGAAGATTCGAGCGCCACTGTGTGTGGCGGGATGCAGGATATGAATATCCGGGCGTCCAAAGCCGGTTATCCGGCGGACATCGAAAAAGATC
>JAUMVF010000160.1 GCA_030530305.1 Bacillota bacterium | reverse complement strand
TGTTGGGTAGACGTGCGTGTCGCCACGCACGCCCCCCGCAGAACCGGACGTGCCGATTTCTAGCATCCGGCTCCTAGCCTGGCATTGGTCCTTTAGTGCTTAAGAACCTTCACTCTATGCATTGCATCCGACTCTGGTTTGTTCGGTCACTGTGTACCGCCAGTGGTGTCCTGCATAGCGAACTGCCAGACTTGAGCCCCTTCCCTCCACAAGCTCCAGCTTTCAGCTTCAAGACTTTCATCTCTAGCCTAAGGCTGTTCGCCGCTTCATCGGTACTATGAGCTCATCCGACTTCTGTATGCCGTACATGTACGGTTTACCCGTACCGAACTCATTTCTGAGTTAACATACAGACCTCGCAGGTCCCGTCGCTGAACTTCCTCGCTCGCCGTAATCAAGAGACGCCGCAGGGAGTGTACCAACTCGCATAGCGTTGGCCCTGTATAGCCTGCGTCCATTTGCAGAGAATCGGCTTCCTGAATTATCTTTTCGACGCTGATTCATACGGCTGTATCGTCCTTTCGGACCGCGATTTCCCCGACCTACGCTTAGCAGCCTGCCTCACGACAGACCACCCAAGGTCTAGGTGTTAGGTGGGTTGCTGTAACAGCTTGCGCTGTATCCCTTACCTACACGGGACTTTCACCCGTCTTCAACGACAGTTAGCCTGTCGCACGCAAATCTTGATCAAGATTTTGTTAATTACCTTAAACGGGTGGATTATTGCTTTTTTGAATTTCCATGCAAAACGACCTATGCCGTTTTAGCACGTAATGGTGTTGCCATGCCCAAAGGCTCAGAAGTAGGGGCCTTCGGCGAGGCTTCCGCCCCCTATGATGAATGGAAAACCTTTTCTGCCAGATTACAACTCAAACAGGCGTCTGAACGTCTCAATCAGGCAGACGATTCTATGGATAACTCTAAATATCTGGATTTTCTGCGCGGAGTTCGGAGCGGCATCATAATATCTTTCGGAGAAAAAAGGTACCACAACTTCATCGAAATCATTAATAATGCAGGAACAGACAAAAACCGTTTTCTGTCTGAGCTTTTGCAGAATGCAGACGATTGCGAGTATATAGACGGGATAGAGCCCAAATTTACTTTAGAAAAGACAGATGGCGGGCTGAAAATATTCTATAACGAAACAGGTTTTACAAAGGAAAACGTCAGGGCTATCACATCTATCGGAGAATCCACAAAAAATCATATTCTCGAAAATAACAAAAGTGCTATCGGTGAAAAAGGTATTGGATTCAAGTCTGTATTTGGTGTGGCTAGAAAAGTTGAGATCCACAGCAATGGGTTTCATTTCAGTCTGACAGATAAAAAGCCAACTATTCCTGAAAAATGTAGTTCAAAAAAAGAGACCTCCGGGACAACTATGATCTTCGAAATGAAGGAAGACATAGAAAAAAGCTTTAATCCAGATCGCATTTTAAAATTGTGTACCTGTCTTCATCACTTAAAACATATCTCAATTGAAAGATCTGATGTTATAATCACAGACAATGATGTAGAAAGAATAATTACAATTAATAAAATTCACAAATATGAATTTAAAAAATATATATACTATTTTACAGTAACGGATCAGGAAGCTCTTGACGAGCGCAATGCTAATATGCGCTCTATTAATCCGGAACAGGAAATAATCCTGTATATCCCAACAAAGAAAAGTAAAGAACAAGAGTATTTTGTTTATTCAGGGCTGCCTCTTGAGATAAAATGCAATGTTCCGCTGATAGTTGACGCTCCTTTTGAACTGACTACTGCCAGAGACAATATCATTGAAAACAGATGGAATAGTATAATCCGGTCTGAGATGTATCAGGCAATTGTCTCGTTCATGAAATCAATTGCTTCATCAAAGGGATTGGACATTCTCCAATACGTTGGCTACCCGTCTAAGGACAAGGACGGAACTTTCTTATGGAGCAGCTTTGAGAATGACTACATGAACCAATTTGACTGGGCAGTTGAATTAAAGCATATCCCGTTCATCCCGGTTATAGGGTCAGATTCGCTTAAAAGATACACTGAGATGTCCTCTCACGAGCTTTTCCCTGATTTCATACTCCGAACTGGTGCAATGCCAGGCATAGCAGATATATCAGGGAAAACCCGGTAT
>JAUMVF010000042.1 GCA_030530305.1 Bacillota bacterium | reverse complement strand
A
This sequence comes from Bacillota bacterium, assembly GCA_030530305.1. GTDB lineage: Bacteria > Bacillota > Clostridia > Peptostreptococcales > Anaerovoracaceae > RGIG7111. The sequence continues at coordinate 13,140 of JAUMVF010000042.1, read as the reverse complement.
TTGCCTCCCAGCTCCATCATGGCGGACTCAAAGCTGAGTCTCGTCCTCGTGCTGGGCTCGAAGAACAGTGTGGCAAGTTTCTTTCCGTGGCAGATCTCAGAGTACTTCACCGGATCGGCGATGATATCATCTGCCAGATCCATGAGTTTTTCAAGTTCTTCCACAGACAGATCCGTTATGTTGATAACACATCTTACATCTTTGTTGTTCACCATTTGCGGCTCCTTTATATTTCGTGGTGTTTTCTGTTCCTTTTCGGAATATATTACCCTTTTTACAGGGTTGTTTCCAGTACTTTTGAGAAGTTTTTACTTCATCCAGCTTTCATCTGACGGATCGTCCCTGAACTTAAGCAGTCTGTCCTTGTCCTCCGGGCGGATATATCCGTCTTCAACTGCCACATCCACCAGCACGTCAAGGTTGCTCAGGCTGATATTCTTTACATCCTTCTCAGCCATCCTGTCGATGCCCTTCTTCATGCCGTATGTGAAAATGCTGACTATACCGAGCACCTCCGCGCCGGCGTTTCTCAGGGCTTCCACTGTCTCCAGAACGGAGCCCGCGGTGGATATAAGGTCCTCTACGACTACTACTTTCTGACCCGGTTCAAGCCTTCCCTCTATCTGGTTGGTCCTGCCGTGGTCCTTGGCCGAGCCTCTTACATAGCCCATGGGAAGTCCCATGATGTGTCCCGTGATCGCCGCGTGGGCTATGCCTGCTGTGCTTGTACCCATAAGCACTTCAACGTCAGGATAATTCTCCCTTATCACCTGCGCCATGGACTCTTCGATGACCGTCCTTGTTTCAGGCGCGGTCAGTGTGAGCCTGTTGTCGCAGTATATGGGGCTTTTTATGCCGCTTGCCCATGTGAATGGGTCATCCGGTCTTAAGAATACTGCCTCTATTTTGAGAAGCTCCTTTGCTACTTTTCTGCTGATATTCATTGTTCCTCCAAATTTCTATGATCTATTCTCAGGCGCCGAGAAAATCTTTCACGCACCTTCTGTAAGCCGCAACAGGGTCCTCCGCCTGGGTTATGGATCTTCCGACTACGATATAGTCTGAGCCCAGTTCCCTTGCCTTTCCGGGAGTAGTGACTCTTTTCTGGTCGCCTTTCGCGTCATCTGCGAATCTGACTCCTGGAGTAACTGTGATAAAGCCCTCCCCGGTGCTCCCGTGGATCATTTCAGACTCCAGCGGTGAACAGACTACTCCGTCAAGACCTGCTGTCTCGGCGTTTTTCGCGTACTTTACAATAACATCGTTTATGTTTTCTTTTATCAGGATGTCACTTTCCATTCTTTCCTGGTCCGTGGATGTAAGCTGTGTGACCGCAATCAGCAGAGTTCTGCGGTTTCCGCCGGCTCCCTCAGTCAGTCCTTTCAGCGCTGCCTCCATCATCTTTATGGTTCCCGCGGCGTGGACATTGGTCATATCCACATCGAGAGCTGCCAGGTTCTTCATGGTTTTTTCGACTGTATTGGGTATATCGTGGCATTTCACATCCAGAAAGATCTTATGACCTCTTTCCTTTATCTCCCGCACTATGGACGGTCCTTCCCCGTAGAAAAGCTCCATTCCGATCTTTACGAAGGGCTTTTCTCCTTCGAATCTGTCCAGAAAATCCAGCGTCGTTTTCCTGTCGGGAAAATCCAGCGCTATTATTACATCCTTTGCCATAAGCATCCTCCCCGGGTCATGCCTTTATTTATCCTTTTCTCAAGTATGCGGCCCCTGACCAGAGCCGCATACTGTTAAACGTATATGTGTTTCCAGAGTCTGTTATTCAACGTCGATCTTCATTGGACCCACGCAGCCCCTGATCTCATCAAGGCTTTCAATACCGTACTCTTCCATGCGTGCAGGAAGCGCCTCTATGATCTCCTTGCAGATGAACGGGTCAACCAGATTGGCCGCTCCGATCTGAACTGCGGTTGCTCCCGCCATGATCATTTCAAGTACGTCGAGAGTATTTCTTACTCCGCCCATGCCGATCACAGGTATATCTACAGCCTGCGTTACCTGATAGACCATTCTGATGGCTACCGGGAATACCGCCGGACCTGAGAATCCGCCCATGGTGTTGGCCATGATCGGCTTTCTGGTCTTGACATCTATCCTCATGCCGAGAAGTGTGTTGATCAGGCTCAGACCGTCAGCTCCTGCCTGCTCACAGGCTTTTGCGATGGAAACGATATCCGTTACGTTCGGGCTGAGTTTGATGTAAACAGGCTTTTTGGTCACTGCCTTTACAGCCTTGGTTACTTCTTCAGCAGCCTCAGGTGATACGCCGAAGGCCATGCCGCCCTTCTTTACGTTAGGACAGCTGATGTTTGCCTCTATGATGCTGACTTCTTTTACCTTGTCCATCGCCTCTGCGCATTTCACATAGTCCTCAATGGAAAATCCGCTGATATTGGCTATCAGGGGCTTATGGAATATCTTAGCCAGATTAGGGATCTCTTCGTTTATTACCGCGTCAAGTCCCGGGTTCTGGAGTCCTACCGCATTGAGTACGCCTGCGGTACACTCTGCTACTCTCGGAAGAGGATTACCGAATCTCGGCTCAACTGTAGTACCCTTGAAGGCAGCTGCTCCGAGTATATTGATATCATAAAGTTCCGCAAATTCCTGACCGAATCCGAATGTTCCGCTTGCAGGAATAATAGGGTTGTCGAGCTCGATACCGCTCAGATTGACTTTTATATCTACCATATTATTTCCTCCTTCTCGAATACAGGACCGTCTTTACAGATCCTCTTGACACCGCTCTTCATTTCCTTACTGCATCCGTAGCAGACTCCGAAGCCGCATGCCATACGGGATTCGAAACTGAACTGTCCGTCTTTTACCAGCTTGCATGTTGACTCAAGCATCGGTCCCGGTCCGCATCCGAAAGCATAGTCGTATTCGCCCGGTTCCATTGCGTCGGTCACGTGTCCCTGGATACCCAGTACTCCGTCATTGGTAGCAACTATGACCTTGCATCCCAGTTTTTCAAATCTTTCCTTGAGGAACGCGTCGTCTTTGGTTTTGAATCCAAGCAGTACCGTCGGCGTTATGCCCTGCTCTCTCACAAGGGCTTCCGCAACGCCGTACATAGGAGCAACTCCGCAGCCGCCGCCTACTACCGCTACTTTGCCGTGTGCCTTGGAAACATCAAAGCCGTTGCCCGAGGATACGAGTATGTCGAGCACTTCGCCTGAAGGAAGCTCTGACATGTTCTTCGTTCCGATACCCTGGATCTTATAGATGATAGTAAGTTCGCCGTCTTTGTACGAGCTTATGGATATCGGTCTTCTCAGATAAAGATCCTTCAGCCTGATGTTTATGAACTGGCCCGGGGCAGTGATATCGCTGGTATCTCCCTGCATGACCATTTCATAAGTTTGTCGCGCTACCTCACGGTTATACACAACAGTAAAAAATTCTCTCTTCATAGTTTCACCTTCCTCTTTGATACCATATCAAATCGATTACTATGTCGCTTGTCAGAAGGACAACGTGTTCCAGACTATATTTCCTTCGCACACAGTCAGGACACATCTTCCCTGTGACTGCATTCCCTCAAAAGGAGTACTCCGGCCTTTAGTACAGAATTCAGAGGGACGGACTGTCTGCCTCAGACCGGTATCGAAGACAGCCAGATCGGCAGGTTTTCCCGCCTCGATCGCGGCCCCCGTGATACCAAATCTCTTACGGGGTCTGACAGCCATAAGTTCTATAAGTTCTTCCGGACTTATGATACCTTCTGATACCAGATACCTGTAAAGCATGGGAAAAGCCGTCTCAAGGCCCACGACGCCGAAGGCGCTTTTAGCGAGGCCTTTTGATTTTTCTTCCGCGCTGTGAGGAGCATGGTCAGTGGCTATCATGTCCACGGTCCCGTCCTGTATCCCTTCGATCAGGGCCTGCCTGTCTTTTCTGCTCCGCAGGGGCGGGTTCATTTTGAACCTTCCGTCTTCCTGCAGATCCTCATCGCAGAGGATCAGGTAGTGGGGAGCCGTTTCGCAGGTGATATCCACACCGTCCTTCTTCGCAGCTCTTATCAGTTCTACAGATTCTCTGGTGGAAACATGGCAGACGTGATAGGCGCAGCCTGTCTTTTTCGCAAGCTGTATATCCCTTTCCACCTGCTTCCATTCACTTTCGGAGCATATGCCTTTGTGTCCGTTCTTCGCGGCATATTCCCCGTCGTGTATATATCCGCCATTGAGCAGACTTTCGTCTTCACAATGGGCAGAGATCACTTTGCCGAGGCTCTTTGCTTTCAGCATGGCCTCTTCCATCAGGGATCCTCCCTGGACCCCCTTGCCGTCGTCGGAAAAACCGATAACGTAAGGCGCCATCTCATCCATGGCAGAAAGCACGCCTCTCCCCGACTGATCCGATGTGATCGCGCCAAAAGGGTAAACTCTCACTCTCCCGTCGCGCTTTATCAGATCCAGCTGAACATCAAGCGTCTTCCTGTCTACGGGCGCCGGGTCCAGATTGGGCATGGTGCACACCGCAGTATATCCGCCCCGGGCCGCCGCCGTGGTCCCTGTATATATCGTCTCTTTATATGAAAAACCGGGCTCTCTGAAATGCACATGCACATCAGCAAGACCCGGAACGATTATCTTATCACTGCAATCAACTGTAATACATGAGCGCTCTCCGGAATGGAATCTGTCAACGTCAACAATGACGCCATCAGAAACGGCAACGTCTTCATTTTCAAATGATCCTGATCTGTAAACCTTTCCACCCTTCAGCAGCAAATCCATAAGTCAGTCTCCTGAAATCACAGTTGCATTTTTTCACTGTATATATTATACACCATTTTTGGATATTTGGTTGATAATCTTTTATAATATCAATTCTATTTTTAATTCAATGCGCACTTTCTCTTGCCTTTTTCTCTATCATGTCTGCAATATCATCATGCCCATATTTCCTCGCCTTAGCTGCGGGGCTGAGTTCAAACTCCTCATCTAATACTTTATCAGGGTCCGCGCCCGCATCCAATAAGAATTTCACTACCTTTTTAGCACCGCAATATGCAGCAACAGAAAGCAATGTTCCCTGATCTTCCACATAGACAGCATTTGGATTGCCCCAATCTTCTACAAAAGCCCTTACGATATCAACCCTATCCTTTGAAGCAGCAAGAAAAACGAACTTAATCATAGTGTATGTTACTCCAGTTGCACGCATTAATTTCACACATCTGAAGGCCGGGCTGTTTTTCTGAATGGTATCAGAATAGATGTCTTTTATAATAGGGTCTTTTACCATTTTATCTATTCGACCATCTTTCTTGACTGTACCTATCAATAAATCTGCCGTAAGATATGCCGGCCAGCAGTAAAGGGATTTTGGCATCAAATCTAAAGCCTCGTCAATATCTCGTTTAGTTATTTCTACTCCTGACTTAATGAGTAGTTTTGTAGTCGACAGAGATTCTTCTGGATCTCCGCGAAAAATCGATGTCAACGCAGTACCAGAATATGACCCTTTTTTATTTTTATATCCAATATCAGCACCGTTCTCTAGCAGTAATTTACAAATATCTGTTTCGCCATATGCGGATGCAAACATGAGCTGTGACATTCCATTTTCATCTATATAATTAACGTCTGCTCCTCGTTTGATCAATTCGTTGCATATCTTCACTCCACTATTTTCAATGGCCCTTCTCAACACACTTTTTTCAGGCTGACCATAATCCCCTTGATATGCCTTTGGAAAGCTGTCTACTGGCGCACCCGCATCTAAAGCCTTTTTAACTGTATTATATTCGTTATAATCTATCCCATGTATTAAAAGCAGCGTCGCATCATCATTGCCGTTACTTTTATTATCGTCTACTCCAAAAGCCTCCGTGCTAAAACTATATATTAACGCAAAACAGCATAATATGATAAACAATGTCTTTATATTTTTCAACATCTCATATCACCACCATTTAAACTTTACTTTACCACCCCAAAAACTAATGAAATCTTATCACTATCCTTTCGAATTCAGCATATCCTGGGGAGGCCTTCACCATAGAGCACGTCCAGCACCCTGCTTCCACCCAAAGGAGTTATCATATATGTGCCGCTGCCTTCGCTTACTTTGCCGATAATGGCGGCGTTTTTCCCGTGCTCCGTCTGTTTCATGAGAGCCAGTGCCTCTTCAGCCTGCTCTCCGGGAACTATGGCGATCATCTTCCCTTCATTGCCCATGTAAACAGGGTCAAGTCCGAGAATATCCGCAAAACCTCTCACCTCAGGATCCACCGGAAGAGCTTTCTCCTCGACGTCTATCCTGCAGCCGGATGTGTCGGCTATCTCGTTTATAATGGTCCCCAGACCGCCTCTTGTGACGTCCCTCATGGTGTGCACATCGATGCCGCCTTCGAAAAGGGCGTCTGTTATATCCTTAAGGCATCCGCAGTCGGATGCTATATCATTTTCTATCTCCATCCTGGCGCTTAAGATGCACGCGTGATGATCTCCCAGATTGCCAGATACTATCACAGCGTCTCCGGGCTTTGCGCCCTCTGCGGTAACTGTCCTGTTTTCAGGAATAAGACCGATGCCGGTGGTGTTTATATACATGCCGCCGTTTCCTTCGACTACCTTGGTGTCGCCTGCCGCGATTATGACTCCCGCTTCTTTCGCCTGCTTCGCCATTGACGCTACAGCTTTCTCCAGAACCTCAGTATCAAGCCCCTCTTCAAGTATGAAACCGCATGTGAGGTATTTTGGCTCGGCTCCCATCATAAGCAGATCGTTTACGGTACCGCATACGCACAGTTTTCCTATGTCCCCGCCTTTGAATATAAGGGGGGTGACTACGAATGAATCCGTGCTGAAGGCGATCTTTCCTTCCACTTCAAGGACGGCCGCGTCTTCCATGCGGTCCAGGACTTCATTGCTGAAATGTTTTCCGAATATGTCTTTCATCAGCTCCTGCGACGATTTACCGCCGCTGCCGTGAGCCATAGTTATCTTCATAATATCCTCTCTTTTCAGGATCTCCCGCGCGTTTGCGGATCTAATTACCGTTGTTTACGTAGTGCCATATGGTCTTTCCGCTGTTATCCATTACTCTGTTCAGAGTTATGGCGCTATTGTAATTATAGTTTGTTGCCGTTTCTGTTCCTGCCGCCGGGATAGAATACTCATATCTGTTTCCGTCGGAACCATCCGCCACAAGGTACATCTCAGACTTTCCCTTGAGAGTGTTCTTCACCGTTTCGTTGACGGACACGGTGGTCGACAGATTCTTTATCTTCTTGGAATACAGTTCTTTGTTCTGCTGTCTGAGAACGAATGTAATGTTATCCGGGTCCGGGACATCGCTGAGTTCGCTTTCAACAACGTTGATCTCTCCGGAAAGTGTTGTGGAATCGCCCTCATTGGTCAGTTCGATGTTAGCAAAGGTCTTGGCTCCGTCGATAGGTCCGTATACCGGATCGATGACTCCTGTCAGCACCTCAGTCTTTACCGAATCACCGTCGGTTATGGTCACGGTCATGTCTCCTATGAGGAAATCCGCCGTGCTGCATTTAGCCGAAAAAACGTTACCGTCTTTCTTCAGTTCGAACTCCCTGTCCGATATGACTACGCTTACCTCTGCCGACTGAGTGTATTCCATCGGGATCACCGAAACATCCACAGAACGTCTTCCCTGATCGTTTATCTTCTGTTCGGTGTGTACTTTGTATGATGTGAGCAGTTTGGAACTCGCGGTTGAGGCCTGTGATGAGGATGAGATCATGGCAGTGTTGACTTCCACGTTCCTCAGCTCCTGCTGCATATCTTTGATGGTCTTGCTGGTCTTTCTGTCCAGCCATATCATGTAACCCAGCGCAAGCACCAGGATCACCACTATCATCACCAGCAGAACTGTCGTACTTCTCTTCTGCATACCCTAACTCCTTTTGTTTCTGAACCATATGCCGCAGGCGCCTTCGGCAGATACCATGCACGGTCCGAAGGGATGCACCGGATCGCACCCTGTCCCGAACATAGGACATTCATCCGGGTTCTTCCTTCCGGTAATGACGCTGGCGCACTGGCATCCCTCAGGCAGTTCAAGATCCTTGTCAAGGCCTTTGCTTCCTCCGTCATATATGGAGTACTCATCTCTCAGATAAAGGCCCGATCCCGGGATGCTCCCGAGACCTCTCCAGACGGCCTGCCCCGGTTCAAAGCATTCCGCGATGACCTGCTGGGCCTTTAAGTTGCCGTCGTCTTTTACCGCGTTTTTGTAGAGGTTCTTTACATTACCCTCTCCCCGCTCAAGCTGTCTCACGATGTCGTATATTACAGCAAGTATGTGCTCGGCCTCAAAACCTGCAACTACAAATGGTTTGTTGTATTTCCCAGCCAGTTCCTCATAAACATGGCTGCCGATTATCACACTCACATGACCCGGACAGATAAATCCGTCTATGTCCGGTTCGTTTTCGCATATCCATTCAAGGGCCGGCATTATGGTCTTTAACGCCGTCACCAGTTTAATATTCTTCACGCCCTGCTCCGCCGCCTGCTTCACAAGCAGTCCGTAGGAAGGCACCGTGGTCTCAAAGCCCACTGCCGCTATGGTATAGACCGTATCCGGATCCTTCTCCGCAAGCTCCAGAGCTTCAAAGGGGGAATACATGAGCCTTACTCTTGCGCCTTTGCCCTTTGCAGATGACAGGCTGTCCTCGGTTCCCGGCACCTTGAGCATGTCTCCGAAGGAAAGAAGCTGATGATCCGGCATCATTGCGTATTCGATACATTTGTCGATGTATGCCGCCGGCGTCACGCATACGGGACATCCGGGACCGGAAATGAGTTTTATCTTCGGTGATATGAGGCTCCTTATACCGTTCTTGAAGATGCTTGCGGTATGGGTGCCGCAGACTTCCATGAGCTTGATCTCAGGGCCGTCGTAACCTTTCAGATATTCGATTATCTTCTGTATATCCATGGTCCGCTCCTAAATGATATCGTCAAGATCGGCGAAAAGCTCTATGATCTCCTCAGCCTTCTCTTTCTCCATGACTTCAATAGCGCAGCCTGCGTGGACCAGCACGTACTGTCCCACTTCAGGCTCCACCAGTCCTGTGTTCACGTCTACTATGTTGCCGCTGAAATCAGCTTTGGCTCTGTTTCCTTCAACCGATATGACTTTTCCCGGTATCGCTACGCACATATGATATGCCTCCTGTATATATCTCAGCCGTTCATGGCCGCGAATGCCTGTCCTAAAGCTATGCCCCCGTCGTTGGGGCTTACGGAAATATTGTAGTAGGGCCTCAGACCCTTTGCCCGGAGCAGCTCTAAGGTCTCCTCCATAAGAAGCTTGTTCTGGAAAACGCCGCCTGTTAAAGCGACGCACCCTGCGCCTGTTTCATCTCTTATCTCAAGGCACCTTGAAAGGATCATCTCCGCTATCTTTTTATGGAAAGCAAGAGCAAGATCATCTGCCTGACCTGCGCTCTTTCCCGCCGCGGCCCTTGCTGCCGCGTCCTCAAGCATGATGGCGCACTGTCCTTCATAGGTGTTCTCCGCGCATATGCCGAGGGCCGCCGCGACCCCGTCAAAAAGCCTCCCCATACTGGAGCTCTTTATGGTGTTTATACCCATATCGATGGCTTTTTCCGCTGTTGCAGCAGCCTTCTCATGACCCCTGAGAGTGGCGTGTTGTTCCGCAAAGTCTATTAGAGCACGAATGTCCCCGAGTATTTCGTTTTCCGCCTGTTTTTTGTAGCTTCCGCTCTCTATGGCGTGGCGGTAGCTTAAGGCCGATTTCCACCCTTCTCTGACTGTTGAATCTCCGCCTGTCATGGTGACGTATTTAAGGTGGGCTTTCCTCTCAAAGGATCCTCCTTCGCACAGCAGGAACTCGCCGCCCCATACAGCGCCGTCGGTGCCGTAGCCCGTACCGTCGAAGCTGACTCCTATCACTTTTTCTTTTATGTCGTGCTCGGCCATGACAGAAGCCACGTGGGCATGGTGGTGCTGGACTTTTACCAGCTCGATCCCGGCTTTCTCTGCGTATTTCTCCGCGAAGGCCGTTGTATAGTACAGCGGGTGCATGTCGCATACAGCTTTACCGGGTCTTATCCTGAAAAGCTCCGACATGCGGGAAACGTTATTCTCATATATCTTCCGGCTGGCCTCGCTGTCCATGTCGCCGAAGAACTGGCTCATGTACACGAAAGGACCCTTGGTCAGGGCAAAGGAATTCTTCAGCTGTCCGCCGGAGGCGAAGATCATTCCCTTTTCAGCCGATGGTATTATCAGGGGCACCGGCGCGTATCCCTTGGAGCGCCTTATCATCTGGGGCTGTGAGTCTATGGCTCTTACCACAGAATCATCCGCCCCTACCCTTATCTTTCTCTCGTTGTATATGACAGCGTCTATGAGTTTCTGGCCGCGGGCCATTTCAAACATCTCTTCATCGTCTGTTATCATTGGCATGGATGAGATATTCGCACTGGTGGATATGAGGGGGCCGCCGAATTTTTCCAGGAGCATGTACTGTGCCCCCATGCTGGGCAGGAAACTTCCTATGAACCGGCTCCTGTCCAGTTCCGCGTGACCCGACACTTTTCTTTCCAGAAGCATTATGGGACGGGCCGGTGACGTGATGAGTCCTTCTTCGACTTCATCCATCCTGCAGTATTCTTTTATCATCTCCACGCCTGCGAAAAGCACCGCGAAGGGCTTGGACTCCCTGTTCTTTATCTGCCTGAGTTTCCTGACTGCTTCTTCATTCAGAGGATCTGCCATCAGGTTGTATCCGCCCATTGGTTTAAAGGCTATGATTCCGCTTTCTTTCAGTATATCTGCGGCCTTTTCTATTATCAGCTCATTGGCCTCGCTGCTTCCGCCCTTAAGGTCTGCCGCAGCGTCGCAAAGGTTTCCGCCTTCTTCCTCCCGGACCTTCATCATCAGATAAGGCCCGCAGTCCATGCAGGATATGGTCTGGGCGTGAAAGCGCCTTTCCGAGGCGTCGGAATACTCCCCGCTGCACTCCCGGCACATGGGGAAATCTATCATGGAAGTGTTGTCCCTGTCATATGGGAAACGGTCCGTTATGGTGTATCTGGGTCCGCATATCATGCAGCTGATGAAGGGATGACGGTAGCGTCTGTTTCCCGGGTCTCTCATCTCACGCAGGCAGTCCGGGCACACCGCAAGGTCTGCCGGTATCATTGCCGCCTCTTCATCTCCTGCCGAACTTTCAACTATGGAAAAACCGTCAAAATCCGTCTTCTCACAGTTTGTTACGGCTACATGGACTATTTCCGCAGGCGCGGGTTTTTCCCTCTTCAGAGCTTCGATAAACCCCTCTATCCTGCTTTCTGTATCAGTCAGATAAATCTCAACAAGACCGCCCATATTCCGGATCTGTCCCTTCATATGCAAACGGTCTGCAAGGCGGGCTGTGAAGGGCCTGAATCCGACCCCCTGCACTATGCCCCATATTTTTATCTTTTTCGTGACTGTTTCTTTACTCATGGTGGTGATGGTGATCACTGCCGTGGTGATGATCGTGATGATGTCCGTGAAGATCATGATCGTGATCGTGGCTGTGTTCTTTCACTTCCAGTTCCGCCGCTTTCTGCTCGAGCCACTGTGCGATCTCTTCAAAACCTTCCCCGGTCTTTCCGGACACCCTGAAAACGGGCACGTCCTTATTGAGGGCGCGCACGCCTTTCATCCAGAACTCTTCATCGAAATCAAGATACGGGATCAGGTCGATCTTGTTCAGAATGATAATGTCGGCTTTCTCGAACGCAAGCGGATATTTGTAAGGCTTGTCGCTGCCTTCTGTCACGTTGCTTATGAGCATCAGAACGTGCTCACCTATGGTGAATTCAGCCGGGCACACCAGATTGCCAATGTTTTCGATGAACATTATCCCCGGCTCATCGAACTTCATGTGCCCTGTCATATGCTCGATCATGGGAGCGTCCAGATGACAGGCTCCGAAGGTGTTGATCTGTTCAGTCTCTATTCCAAGGCCCCTCAGATCCTGAGTGTCGATGTCCGACTCTATATCCCCTTCTATAACGTAGGGCTTTGCTTTTTTAAGATGCTTTATTATGTTTTTTATAGTCGTGGTCTTGCCTACTCCCGGAGCGCCCATCTCATTGACTATCAGAACGCCGTGATCGCTCATGTGCTCTCTCACATGCTCAGCGATATGGTCGTTTTCATCCAGGATACCTTCCTGTACGTCTATCTTTCTGATATCGTGCATTTCTTACCTCTCATTCACATTCTATGGAATCGATATAAAACTCTTTGCCTATCTCTGTCGGTTCCCCGTCCGTCCCGCATTTCGGGCAGGCAAAGGACAAAGGCTTTCTTTCGAACAGCTCACCGCAGGCCGGGCATTTGATCTTGGGCTTGACTCTGGTGATGTTGATCTCCGCTCCGTCGCATAAGGTACCCTCCGCGATCAGGTCAAAATACATATGGATGGACTCCGGAACGAATCCGGAATAGTCTCCTACCACCAGATTGACCGCCAGGACCTTCGAAGCGCCCGCCTCACGGCATTTGTTCTCAGCTATTTCAACTATATGCTCTGTTATGGGATATTCGTGCATATCATCTGCCTTATCAGTTTTATTTCATGCTCTTGATCTCTTCCATGAGTTTTTTGAATTCAGGAAGAGAATTGACGATAGTCTCATATGATACGCAGTAGGCCATGCGCACATATCCGGGACATGCGAAAGCGCTTCCCGGCACGACTATGATGTGATACTTCTTGGCCAGGTCGCAGAACTTTTTCTCATCTTCAAATGGGGACTTAACGAAGAGATAAAAAGCTCCCTGAGGCTTGATACATTCAAAGCCCATTTCAGTAAGTCCTTCATAGAGAGCAGTCCTGTTCTTATCATATACAGCTACGTCTACTGCCTCGTCCACACAGGCCGCAACAGTTTTCTGCATCAGAGACGGGGCGTTTACGAATCCCAGTATCCTGGTGGCCACGCCTGCTGCTTCAATGAGAAGTTTCGAGTCAGCGGCCTCATCCGGAATGACCAGATAACCCAGTCTTTCGCCCGGAAGTGAAAGGGATTTGCTGTATGAGTATCCGACTATTGTGTTGTCATAAAACTTTGTTACGTATGGCACTTCAACTCCGTCA
>JAUMVF010000041.1:9146-13320 GCA_030530305.1 Bacillota bacterium | reverse complement strand
AATGGGCCTCACAGAGGATAACATCTCCATGAAGGGGATAGGATATAAAGAGATGATCGGATATATCCACGGTGAATATGACTTTGAGGAAGCGGTAAGACTTATAAAAAGAAACACCAGGCATTACGCCAAAAGACAGATGACCTGGTTCAGAAGGTATGAGGATCTGAAATGGTTTGACCTGTCACAGTATGAGACGGAAGATAAAGCAGTTTCAGATATGCTGGGATACATAAGAGGAGAATAATGGCAGAGAAAAACGTAAAACTCCACAATAAGAGCGACAAGCCGGATAACGTGGTGAAAAAGGAATATGAGATCGTTTCAAAATGCGAAGAGATCGAAAAGGCACTTCCTTCTTTCATGCGGGGCTTTTTCATGTATCTGAAAGGCAACGTGCTCCCCATGAGCAGGCTTGCGTATCTCAGGGATATCAAGTTTTTCTGCAATTATCTCATAGAAGAGACAGACATCACGGAAGCTGAAACCGCAAAGGATATAAAACTCGGTGAATTTCAGAAGATCAAAGCGGTGGATGTGAATATTTTCATCGATTACTGCAGAAAGTACAGCGTTGAAACGGATAATAACATCACCGTATATGAAAACGGCAACAAGACCCTGGCAAGGAAAAAATCATCGGTTTCCGTCCTCTTCAAACAGCTTTACAGGGATGAGCTGCTTGAAAAGAACATAACTGACGGTTTCGATCCGATCAGAGTACCGAAACCGGGTGAAAGGGAGATAAAAGCCCTGCAGGACGACGAAGTAATGATCATGCTTGACGCAGTGAGCACAGGGACCGGTCTGACAGAAAAGGAGCACCAGTTCTGGGAAAAGACTAAGAAACGCGACAAGGCAATACTCGTTATATTCCTGACCTACGGGCTCAGACTGTCAGAGCTTCAGCAACTGAATATAAGCTCCTTCAATTTCAACAGAGGGGAGTTCAAGATATACAGAAAAAGAGGGAAGGAATCTATTATGCCCCTGAACAAGTCGGTGACCATGGTAGTGAATGATTATATCAACAACGAAAGGCTCTCCGATGAAAACGTCGTTGAAGAGCATAAAGACGCGCTTTTCCTTTCGCTGAGAGGCAAGCGTATGACTGAGAGACAGATACGCGAACTTGTTAAAAAATACACATCCATTGGCATGAAGACATCGAGAAGGGCAGGGTACAGCCCTCATAAACTCCGCGCTACGACGGCTACCAGCCTCATAGGACGCGGCAATTCCATATTCGACGTGCAGGCGCTGCTTGACCATGAGCAGGTAACGACAACACAGCTTTACGCGGCTCACAGAAAAAACGTCAAGCAGGATCTTGTCAGCGGAATGGAATGGGAAGTAGAAAGAACAGAAGACGGAAGCGGAAATAAAGACGACGGAAGTAAGGACGGATAGAAACAGGCAGGAGGAAAAAATGGCTAAAGAGTTTTTTGTAAGATTCGGATTTACGGGTGAAACGCCGGATCAGGCGGCGGAAAAGATATCCTCAGAAGTCAACGCGACTTTTATTGAGATAAATGATCCTTTCATCGGAAGGCAGCTGATCGCGGACGAATGCGCGGCGGACAAGATCATAATTTCGCAGAATTATTATCCGGAAGATGACCTGTGGCTCTGTGAGGAGCACAAGGAATGCCCTGTAATGATCAGCGCTACATTTTCCAGAGGAAGCAAAGATACTGATAACGAGATGAAAGCCCGTGTTTTCAAAGGAGCCATGGAAAAAACAGAAGGCATGGTATTTATAGATATGGAAGGAAGAGAACCGCGGGAGTTCGATCCGAAAGAAGCTCTGAAGCGCGTTGGAATCGACCTGGATGAAGCTGCAAGTGTGCTCCCGGGCCTCAAGGAAAAAGAAAACTGATTCGTTTAATTTCATACAATAACGGCTGAATCAAGGATATACAGGAGATAGGAAATGGAAACCAATACAAAATCACTTCTTACAGGAGAACTCGGGATAGACCCGAAGGTTCTTGATGCGATCACAAAAGCAGAAAGCGAGATAAGCGGACAATTCGCTGAACTGGATGATATCGCGGCGTTCAACCAGTACAAGGTGCTTTCCGCGTTCCAGAAAAACAAGATCAGCGACAAGCATTTCAACTGGAGTACCGGATACGGATATGACGACGCGGGCCGCGAAGCGCTGGAAAAGATATACGCGGATATTTTCAAGACGGAAGCCGCTCTGGTGCGTCCTATAATCGTAAACGGCACACACGCTCTGACTCTTGCTATAGCAGGCGTTCTGAGACCCGGAGACGAGCTTATTTACTGCACGGGAGCTCCTTACGATACTCTTGAGGAAGTTATCGGTATCCGCGGTGAAGGAAAAGGATCCCTGAAGGAATTCGGGATCACATATAAGCAGGTGGAGCTTACTCCTGAAGGAACAATAGATTATGAAGCGCTGAAAGAAGCCATATCGCCTAAGACCAGAATGGTTTCAGCACAGCGCGCCACGGGATACGGCTGGAGAAAAGCCATAACGATCCCTGAACTTGAAGAACTTACGGCTTTTGTCAAAAACATAAACCCGGATATCATATGTATGGCGGACAACTGCTACGGCGAGTTCCTTGATGTAAAAGAACCTACCGAAGTCGGCATGGATATAATAGCAGGCTCCCTGATCAAGAACCCGGGCGGCGGACTTGCTCTTACCGGCGGATATATCGTAGGAAGACAGGATCTGATAGATTCTGTTTCGTACAGGATGACTTCACCGGGTATCGGCGGTGAATGCGGACTTATGTTCGGCCAGACGAGAGCTATGATGCAGGGTCTCTTTATGGCTCCGAAAGTAGTGAACGGAGCTCTCAAGGGAGCTATACTCTGCAGCCGTGTATTCGAGAATCTGGGCTTTGCCACTTGTCCGAAATCAACAGATACCAGAAGCGATATTATAGAATGCGTCGAACTGGGCAGTCCTGAAGGCATGATAGCCTTCTGCCGCGGCATCCAGGCGGCGGCGCCTGTTGATTCCTATGTGACGCCGGTACCATGGGATATGCCGGGATATGACGACCAGGTCATAATGGCAGCAGGAGCCTTCGTTCAGGGCTCATCCATAGAACTTTCCGCTGACGGACCGCTGAGAGAACCTTATATCGTTTACTTCCAGGGCGGGCTTACATACGAATATTCAAAGATGGGTGTTATAAGAGCGCTGCAGGCCATGTATGAAGACGGTCTGGTAAACTTATAGATCAAATGGATATCGATAATAAAGACCTTGAAAAATCAATAGAAGAAGCAGACAACGCGTCATCATCAGATACAGAGAAAGCATCTGCGTCTGATCCGAAGAACGCGCCTGCTGAGTCATCCGAAAACCTGTCTGCGGTAAGGACGAAAAAGATCTATACCATAGCGAAGTTTGCCGTGCTCCTGATACTTGTAATCGGCATTCCGCTTTATATCTTTCTTTTTCACAGGGATGTTTTTACCGTATTCAAAAGCGTTGACACCATACAGGCGTTCTTCGAGGCTCATAAAAGCGCCAGTGTGTTCATTTATCTGGGCGGTCAGATCCTCCAGGTGGTCATAGCGGCTATACCGGGACAGGCTTTCCAGCTGGCGGCCGGATACTTCTTCGGCTTTCTGCCGGGGCTTTTATGGTCGATCATCGGGGTCATCCTGGGCACGGTGATCACGTTCTATCTGGCCAGACTTCTGGGCAGAGACGCCATGTATCTGATATTCGGCGAAAAGAAACTCCAGAGCTTCATAGATAAGCTGAACAGCAAGCGGGCGTATCTTCTGGTATTTATAATCTATCTGATACCCGGGATACCCAAGGATCTGTTCAACTATGCGGCCGGTGTTTCCGAGATCAATTTCAAGGCTTTTCTGATATTGTCGACTATCGGCAGGATCCCTGGTATGATGGGAAGTCTGGCGATAGGTCTGATGGTGAAAAACGGCAGCTACACGGCGCTTATAATCATCGGCGTCATCGTTGCCGTGATACTGGTCCTCGCGTTCATATTCAGACACAGGCTGAAGGACCTGCTGGATATGTTCTACGAGAAGATGAGGAACTGATAAACCGGATCCGGGCGGATAAATTCTTCCACCGCGGGTTTTATTGATAACTGTTTCGAAAGGAGTTCATTATGAACAAAGCAGGCTCGTATATGCTTTATGTGATTTG
>JAUMVF010000041.1:0-9136 GCA_030530305.1 Bacillota bacterium | reverse complement strand
TCATACTGGTGATTTTCCCGCTTGTGGCAACAAAGATGCTTCGGGGGGAAATCGGTGATTTCAATACAAAACTGATACTTTCCATAGGCTGCGTGATCGTGGCTCTCGGCAAATTCAATATGATAAGGATCAAGAAACAGGAGGGCGACAGAATAACGAACGATCTTATAGTTGCCTTCGGCCTGCTTGGAATAGCGGCATTCAACATGTTGAGATAAACGTTGAAATTCCAACGCTTATGCGCTGCTTGAATTATCAGGAAAAATAGTTGATTTTTTTAAAAATAATCCTTGACAAAGAACACCTGTTCGTGTAATATAATGGTACGAACAGGTGTTTGTTGTGGAAGGAGAGATTAAAATGAAAAGCAGTACAGTAAGAAGACATACGGTTATAAAATCAAAAGGCCGTTTTGTAACATTCGTTGTATTTATGGTGATCATGCTTGCCGGTATCATGACATTCGCAATGAACATGACCAGCAGCGTAGACGCGATCGAAGATTCCAATTTCAAAACTGTTGAAGTCGGATATGGAGATACGCTTTGGGATATCGCCGCAGTTAATAAATCTGAAGGCACAGATATCCGCCAGGCTGTATATGCGATCTGTGACGAAAATGATATCTGCGCATCAGATCTACAGCCGGGAATGAAAATCGTGATCCCGATGGACAGAATTTAAAGAAGACAAAAATCAAACCCAACCAATCCAAATAATTTACCGGATGCCGGAGCTGACATTAGGCTCCGGTATTCAATTATATACAGGTATATATAATACAGCAGTTTATGGCTGGCTCATCCGTACAGATAACTGATGTTTATATTGAAAAACCCCTCAGTCACGTAAAACAGACGAAATCGGAGGATATATTATACCTTTGATCTCTAAAAACCGCTTAAATCGAAAAATAGAGCGTAATCGGCTGAAACCGTTGCAATTACAGGGTTTCAGCGCTTCCGCGTAACGATATATATGTAAAAAGACGAATTTTGAACGAAAAAGGTATTGGATCAGGCAATAAATCACCGGGACGTATATGAAATCTATAACAAGGTACAGGATATATAAAATATAAAAAAGAAGAGATATTCAGTGTGATAAATAAGAAAGCATAAAGCAGGAATCAGTAAGAGGAATATAAATAATAAGAAGAAGGACAAGGCAGCAGGAATCAGAATCAAAATCGATAAGCTAAGGAAGAAGGTTTCGAAGAGAACAACAGGACGAACCTGGGAATAAACGTGAAAGAGCAAAAGTAGTCAATATAATAATTATGTTAATTATATATGAGCAAAACACCCGGAATGCCTGAAATATGAACACGGGGCGGTTTTTGGCCAAAATCCTCAGGGGGCTCTACAACATTTCCGAAAATTATGATTTTAGGAATAGATACGTATTTTTTAAAATCCCCCATTTCCTATATCAATGAGGGATCGTATCTTCTCTTTTTCGATCAGCGCCCTTTTCAGGGACAGCTATTACTGATGAACAGCAAGATAACTCTGAAGGATCAGCACTGCTGCCTGCTTATCTATGACTTCCTTCCTGCGTTTACGCGATAGATCTGCTTCTATGAGAACTTTCTCGGCCATGACTGTAGTAAGTCTTTCATCCTGGTATTCTATTGTTACCTCACCCATGCCGGAGCTTCTCAGTTTGTTTTCCATCTTTTCCTTAAACTCATAGACCTTCTCCGTCTGGATGCTGTCTGTTCCGTCAAGTTTTTTCGGCAGCCCAATAACAAGAGTCCCGCAATCGTACTCTTTTATAAGATCCAGTACCTTAGTCGTATCCTTCTTGATACCGACTCTCTCGATTGTTGTGACGCCCTGAGCTGTGATTAGCAGACTGTCGCTTACGGCGACGCCTATCGTTTTGTCTCCAACATCGAGGGCCATTATCCTCTTATCCATTGAAATTTACACGTTTTCAGCCGTTTTTGAATATGAAAAAACTGAAAAAGAACAACTGTTCTCACTTGTTTTTCTATAAAAAAACAGGCAGGCCGAAAAACAGCCCGCCTTTCTTCCGTTTTTATTTTCCGAGATAAGACTTGATGAGTTCTTCAACCAGTTCGTCTCTCTCTACGTGTCCGATTATATTTCTCGCGTTGTTATGACTTGTGATATAAGACGGGTCACCTGAAAGAATGTAGCCAACTATCTGATCAATGGCATTGTAACCGCGCTCATCCAGAGCGTCATAAACTATCGTGAGAATTTCCTTTACTGTACGCTTCTGAGGTTTATCAAAGTTGTCGTACATTCTGGTTTCTCTATCCATTTCAAAGCCTCCTTTTATACACAAATGTTCTTTAAAAACATTATACTCTATATGACAATATTTTCAAGTTGTTTAAAAAAACTTCAACTTTTCAACACATTGCGCTAGAGAAGTTCTTTTGCTTTAGCAAGCGCATCCGGTATCTTTGAAGGATCCTTGGCTCCGGCCTGGGCCATATCGGGTTTTCCGCCTCCCCCGCCGCCTGCGACTGCTGCGATCTCTTTGATCATGTTTCCTGCGTTATATCCTTTTTCAACAAGGTCCTTAGTAAGCGAAACGATGAACATTACCTTTGGACCGTTCTGTGAAGCGAATACCATTGCCACATTGTCGTTTGCCGCCTTGATATCATCGGAAAGCTTCCTGAGTTTTCCAACATCGTAGTTCTCGAAAGCCTTTGTGATCAGGCGTACGCCGTTGATTTCCTCAGCGTCTTTCACCATGTCGGCAGATGCTGAACCCAGAGCCTTATCTTCATAGGATTCAAGCTTTTTCTTTGTCTCTTTCAGTTCCGCGTTGAGAGCGTTGGCTTTCTCCGCGATCTGTTCAGGTTTTGTCTTTAATGAAGCGGCTGTTTTATCAACGAGAGCTTCTTTATCATTCAGCATGTCAAGGACTGCTTTACCTGTTATGGCTTCGATCCTTCTTACGCCTGAGGCGATGCCGCTTTCACTTAATATCTTGAATGCTCCGATCTGTCCGGAGTTTTTGACATGAATGCCTCCGCACAGCTCTTTGCTGTATTTTCCAACGCTTACTACTCTCACTACATCGCCGTATTTATCCTCGAAAAGTCCTGTAGCTCCGTTCTTTTCGGCTTCTTCAAGAGACATTTCTTCTGTATTTACAGGCATGAAAGCCAGTATCTTTTCATTTACTATTGACTCGATTTTGTCAAGCTCTTCAGGGCTCATTGCCTCGAAGTGGCTGAAGTCGAATCTGAGGCTGTCAGCGTTCACAGATGATCCTGCCTGATGTACGTGGTCTCCGAGGACGTCACGGAGAGCCTGGTGAAGCAGATGGGTGGCTGTGTGGTTCCTTGCGGAACCGTTGCGGTTAAGATCATCTACCTTAAGCATAACCTTGTCCCCTGCTTTCAGGAAACCTTCCGTAGCCTTTACCTTGTGAAGGAACACATCCTGTTTCTTTGAAACGGAGAGCACTTCACCGGCAAATCCGCTGAAGAGGATAAGTCCTTTATCAGCGGCCTGTCCGCCCATTTCAGCGTAGAAAGGCGTTCTTGTCAGAACCACGTCTCCTGTTTCGCCTTCTGAAAGCCTTTCAACCGGCCCGTCTTCCGACAGTATGGCTTTGACTACACCTGTGTCCTCATTAGTTTCATATCCGGAAAAGATGGTCTTGTCTTCGAATGCCTCACCGAGATCAGCGTCATCCCAGGCAAAATCTTTCTTTTCTGCGTCAGCCTTGCCCCGTTGTTTCTGCTTAGCCATTTCTTCTTCAAAACCGGCTCTGTCAACACCGTATCCGATCTCTTTGAGGATCTCTTCTGTGATATCGATGGGGAAACCGTATGTATCGTGAAGTTTGAATGCTTTCGCTCCTGAAAGAGCAAACTCATCATCCAGTTTCATGTCTTCGATATAGTCCTCTATAAGAGCCATTCCCTTGTCCAGTGTTGAAAGGAATTTCTTTTCCTCCTCGCTTACGATCTTCTTGATGAAGACCTTCTGCTCAACCAGTTCAGGATAAGCGTCACCGGACACCTGTATCACGGTATCCACAAGATCACTCAGGAATTCATTTTTAACGCCGAGCTTCCTGCCGTGGCGGGCTGCCCGTCTTATGAGTCTGCGGAGCACGTATCCCCTGCCCTCGTTTGAAGGTGTGATAGTGTCGCCAATCATAAATGTGGCTGATCTGATATGGTCTGTGATTATTCTTATGGAAACGTCGTCCGGGCCTTCCCCGTCCTGATATGATGCTCCCGTTTTTTCACATACAGCATTGAGCACTGTTCTGATGGTGTCTACGTCGAAAATGGAGTCAACGCCCTGCATGATGCAGGCAACACGCTCAAGGCCCATTCCTGTGTCTATGTTTTTCTTCGGAAGTTCTGTATAATTGCCTTCGCCGTCGTTGTCAAACTGTGTGAATACGTGGTTCCAGAACTCAACGTATCTGTCACATTCGCAGCCCGGTTTACAGTCCGGGTCGCCACAGCCGTACTCTTCTCCCCTGTCGAAATAAATCTCGGAGCACGGACCGCAGGGGCCTGTACCGATCTCCCAGAAGTTGTCATCTTTGCCCATGCGGACGATGCGGGTCTCATCGATACCTATGATATCTTTCCATATGTCATAGGCTTCGTCATCATCTTCATATACGGATACCCAGATTTTATCAACGGGCATCTTCAGGACTTCCGTAACGAATTCCCATCCCCATGTAATGGACTCTTTCTTGAAATAATCACCAAATGAAAAGCTGCCAAGCATCTCAAAGAAGGTGCCGTGACGCGCGGTGATACCTACGTTTTCGATATCCGCGGTCCTTATACACTTCTGACATGTAGTCATTCTTGGCGCAGGAGGTTTTTCCAGCCCCGAAAAATACGGCTTCAGAGGCGCCATTCCTGCGTTTATTATGAGCAGGCTCTTGTCCTTCTGCGGTATCAGCGGGAAACTGTGCCTTCTGTAGTGTTCTTTGGTCTGATAAAAGCTCAGAAAGGCTTCTCTTATCTCATTGAGTCCCATTTTTTCCATAGTGATTTCTTCTTTCTTTAATTGATACTACTTTGTTTTATGCATTTATACGTTATTTTATCTTATTTCCGTCTGAATATGCGTTTCCTACCTGGCCGCCAAGCTTCAGATATGCGTGCTTCATCGCGTCGAATGAAATGGCATTCAGTTTGTCGAAATCAAGCATGCCGTCGTCTCCGAGAACGCTTTCATCGATGCTGACGTTCACGATGTCCCCTACTACTCTCATAAGTCCGCCTGCGTCCTGAATCTCAGCGACATTGCACTCCAGCGCAATGGGGAATTCAGTGATCACCGGAGCATTTACGAATTCGCTTTTCTCGGTGTGCATGCCGGCTTTCACGATCTTGTCTTCATTCTTCCCTGAAACAAGTCCGAAATAGTCGGCTTCAGCCATGTGGGCTTCATCAGCAACGTGGACAGTGAATGCGCCTGTTCTTCTGATGTTATCTGATGACTGATGTCCGGCGCCTATATTGATAGCCAGTCTGGGTCTGCCGCAGATGCCGCCCCAGGCAACGTTCATGGCGTTTGCTGTTCCGTCTTCGTTATATGTTCCTATGATAAGTACCGGCTGTGGATAAAGGTACGTGTTCGGCCCGAAATTCTTTCTCATTTTTGTTCCTCCTTAATGGTCTCCTGGTTATTTATGCTTTTATATAATATCTTAACATTTTACGATTTTTTCACGCTGATTTCTACTATTTGACGGTGAAAGTATCCTTTACAGCAAATGATAATAAGGACAGATAGTTTCATAAGACCCGTCTTTCATCCTGAAACCGCCGGGTATCGTTCCCAGCTGTGTAAATCCGAGCCGTTCATAAAGATGCCTTGCATGAATGTTGGATTCTACAACAGCGTTGAACTGTATGACTTTGAATCCGATACGTTTTGCGTTTTCCATACTGTCTTTGACAAGCTGTTCGCCTACATGCATACCTCTAAGAGAACTGCCTACCGCGTAGCTTGCGTTGCATATGTGGCCGCAGCGCCCTTCGTTATTAGGATGAAGTATATATAATCCTTTTACTTTGCCGTCATCTTCAGCGACTCCGCAGTAGCTCTGTGACGAGAAAAAAGCATATCCCGATTCAATGTCAAGGGGTTCTTCCTGAGGAAAGGCTATTCCTTCTTCTACTACCTCATTCCAGATTTCGATCATTTTCGGCAGATCTTTCCGGTCGTATTCCCTTAATATCATTGATACCTCCATATGATTTGGTTTGTCTGGTCTTTGCGTCAGTCGCTGAAATCCCTGTCGATTATTATCATGAAACCGTATCCGGGGAATTTTTCCGAAAGAGCTTCCTTTATCTCTTCGCAGACTGCATCTTTATGCGCTTCATTGAAGTCGAATATCAGGTCAAATGACACCAGTTTTGTCTTGTCATTCACGTAGAAGCCGTGCATCTGCAGTATCTGCGGATACTCCGCAACGAGCGCAGCTGCAGCCTCCTTCATTTCCTTTGAATGGGGATCCTGCTCGTTGGACGCGTAGATGCCTACTGTGAGCAGAACGCCGAATTCCTGATATATATCTCCTGTTATCTGTCTTGTCAGAACATCGATATCCTTCGCCATTACGTCATCGTCTATCTCGATATGTACGGACCCGATGGTAAGCGCCGGGCCGTAATTGTGAAGGATAAGATCGTATGAACCGTGGACACCTTCATATGAATTGATATGTGACTTGATTTTTTCCGCCGTTTCAGAATCTATTCTTGCGCCTATTATATTGCTTATTGATTCCAGAAGGATCTCGATGCCTGCTCTTATGATGAATACTGAGATTATCGTTCCCAGGATACCTTCAAGATTGAGACCCCAGATCATGTTGATTATGGCTGAGACAAGAGTCGCGAAAGAAAGCACCGCGTCGAATATGGCGTCTGTTCCGGATGCCTTCAAAGCGCCGGAATTGAGTTTCTTTCCCTTTGCCGTGAAATATCTTCCCAGCAGGAATTTGACTACCACAGCTACTGCGATGATTATTATCGACCAGTATGAGTAATTCGTATTATCCGGATGAATTATCCTGGTGATCGATTCTTTGGCTGCAAGCACTCCCGCGGCTATTACTATGACCGCGATGATCGTGGATGTCAGGTACTCTATCCTGCCGTGGCCGTAAGGATGTTTCTTGTCCGCGGCTTTTCCTGCCAGTTTGGTCCCTATTATTGTTATTATTGATGAAAGAGCGTCAGTAAGGTTGTTCACCGCGTCGAGGATTATGGCGATAGAATTGGCCAGCAGTCCTACTATCGCTTTGAACACTACAAGAAGGATATTGACTAATATCCCTTTGATGCTTACCCTTATGATCTCTTTTGAACGGTCTTTTTCAAGAGCTGTTGGTTCCATTTACTGATCACACTCCAATGAAACATTATATCATGAAAGGCTCTGAATGTCTTTGCTTCTCCGCATATTACGGCAGTTTTGCGTAGGCTTTTTTGCGGAGAATGAAATATGCTGCCAGGACTGCGGAACCGGTAATGATCCATGATAAAGGATATACAAGCATCAGCGTTTCATAGGTATGCCATTTCTGGAATACTGTGATCACCCATAATACTCTCAGGATGCATGTTCCTATGATAGTCAGTACTGCAGGTGTCATCGAATAGCCGAGACCCCGAAGAGCAGCGCCCCCTATTTCGTATGAAGTTACTACGAACGCCAGTGTCAGTATCCGCACCATGCGGACCGTTCCGTAATGGATTACTTCCGGGTCTGATGAAAACAGGCCCACCATCTCAGTTCTCATAAGCAGGCAGAATGTGCATAGTATGACAGAAGATATAGCTGCGGCCGCAGAACTGATGTAAAAGATCCTGTTGCAGCGGCTCGGGTTCCCTGCCCCGTAATTCTGACTTATGAAAGTAGCGGCAGCCTGACAGAAAGCGTTGATGATGTAATATGAAAACAGCTCAAAATTAACAGCTGCAGCCGATCCTGCGATGACTGAAGCCCCGAGGCCGTTAAGCGCAGACTGTATCAGTACATTGGAGCCTGTAAATACAAGCCCCTGTATTCCGGCAGGTCCCCCTATTTTGAATATTTTCACAAGGTGTTCTTTTACAAATCTGAGTTTTCTGATATGCAGTCTGAAAGGCTCTTCTTCTTTTATAAGGAGCCACACGACAAGGGATCCGCTCAGCGCATTCGATATGTCTGTGGCGAGTGCCACGCCCACTACGCTCATATTGAACTGTATGACGAAAAGCAGATTCAGTCCCACGTTGACTACGCCTGCAGCCATCATACAGAAAAGCGGCCGTTTACTGTCCCCTTTGCTTCTCAGAACGGCAGAGCCGAAATTATACAGCATAAAGAAAGGCATGCCCAGAAAAACTATCCTGAGATATGTCACTGCAAGATCGAGAACTTCAGGCGGCGCCTGCATAAGCACCAGAAGCGGTCTTGCTATGAACTGTCCCGCAACAAGAAGCGCTGCCCCGCTGACGACCGCAAGCATCATCGTTGTGTGTACGGCATCCTGGATCTTTTCCAGTTTTCCGCTGCCTATATAGGATGCTATGATAACGTTGGCTCCGAGAGTGAGTCCCACGAACAGAGTGACGAATAATCCTATGACTGAAGAATTGCTTCCGACCGCGGCGAGTGCCTCTTTGGAAGCAAAAGTCCCTACTACCGCTGAATCCACTGCGTTGAACAGCTGCTGCAGTGCGCTGGTTATTGCCAGAGGTATAGCAAAGAGAATGATCTTCTTGAGCAAAGGACCATTCAGCATATCTATCTTGTTTTTCTCTTTTATACGGCGCCCTTCCCTGTAGCTTTCATTTGAGGGCTCCTGTCCTGATTCTTTCATTTTTGCCACCTTTTTACGATTATATGCCAGAGCATCTTCTCATACAAGGTGACTTGGTGAAAATGTGTTGAAAACACTGTTATTTCGAAATATACAAATTAACAGTGTAATTGCAACGGTTTCGGGACATGAAGCATGGTGCTTTTCGGTAATTGCGGTGATTTGCCCTAACTATGCAGCCTGTAAGCATTGAAAAAACACTGTTAATTCGATATATTGAGATTAACAGTGTAATTGCAACGGGTTTGGGATTTTGAGAGAAGCGTTTGGGCTTTTATGAGAA
>JAUMVF010000159.1:1379-2187 GCA_030530305.1 Bacillota bacterium | reverse complement strand
TCGCAGGTAAATACCGGTTCGCCGAACATGTCATAGAAAAGATCTGTATTGTCGCCGTCAAACTGCGAGAATTCCAAACCGCCCAATACGATATAGCGGATATCATATTTATTAATGACTGAACGGATCAGTTCGGGATCTTCGCTCTCATAGATGGTATCGATATCACCCTGGCGGGGATAGATCAGCTTGTGAAGGACAAGATCTTCAGGATCTTCAACGGTCTTGGCCGTTTCCTTGTCAACAATACTGCCGTAGCGCCACAGCCATTCGTGAGTCTGCCAGCCGAAGACTGTAGGAAGTCCCGTGTATGCCGAGATGATGCAGCGGTCGGTATAGCTGTCGCCATAGCCTTCACAGATGACAGGAGAACCCTTGACGTTCTCATTGAACCACTCTGCGGCTTTCAGATAGCTTGTAAGGTTGCCGCCGTATTCTTCGTAGAAATCAGGACTCTGATGAGTCTCGATATATGTTGTTCCGTCAAGTCCCGTATATGAAAGTCCGTCATTGCGCTGCTGGAGAGCCGCAAGCGTGTAGTGACCCGGAATGACCATAAGGATTATCGAGACAAAACCGGTGATAAGAGCCGGAGTGGAATAAAGACCTTTTTTATTGACGAACCAGATCAAGCGGGTGGCGGCATAGCACATAGCTTCAGACAGCATTATGAAAGCCGCGAATGTGAATTTGAACATCGTGTTCGAACGCAGATATCCGTCGGTATATATGTCTTTAACATAGAATATCTCAGGTGCGATGATGAACATTATGCCTACGACAACGATACCGCAGACAAAGACATCTG
>JAUMVF010000159.1:0-1369 GCA_030530305.1 Bacillota bacterium | reverse complement strand
CGATGTTCCTGGTCCCGAAAAACTTCTGCACGGGATTCGTCCATCCGTTATGGTTCATATCTTCAGTGACCACGTCTCCTGAAGGTGCGGTTTTGCCTTTCCCGCCGGAAAGACGGTAGTTTTTGGTGACAAGCACCCATATGAAAAATACGACGCTGATTATCACGTGCGTACCCCAGAGAATGAAGAGCTGATAGACCGTGGAATTGTTTACGACTCTGCTCAATGAGTTTGATATCATGTCGAATTTCAGATTGAAAGGAAGTGCCGCCACATGGGCCACAGTGAACATAAAGCTCATCTGGAAAGAAGTCCTTGTAAGTGCACACGGATCAAGAACCGAGAACAGATAGGCGAATACCATGAGTATCGCTTCCAGAGAGATCAGGAGAAGAGGATCGCTTCCGCTGAGCAGATAGAACGACAGTATGAAAGCCGTGTTCATCACGAAATAGATGGCGCCCCAGAGGTCTGTGAAGACCTTTGAGATACGGACATTTACTATCAGTGAAGCCATGGAGATGAATATGAAATAGAAAAGAAAATCCCAGTAGTTTGTCATCTGCGCGACGCCCAAGAGAACGGCACTCAGGATAAACGGAAGAGAAAGTGTTAACTTGAATTCTTCTGCAAGTCTTCCGCCCGGCTTGAGATTAGCCAGTGTCCTTTTCAGCTTCATTTCCGCTCCGTCCGGATAAGCTGCGGAATTAATGAACGCAAGCATCAGGCACGCTATTACCAGGACGATCATCATGGAGATAACGTGAGCGTGAAGGTCACCTATAAGGTAAGAATAGAAGGGAAATTCCTCGATCGTGAAATCTCCGCCGGCATTGGTTATCTTGGGGTTGTAGCCGATGTATCTCGTGCTGTCGGGGTAGAAGAAATTCTTATAGTCTCCGACTTCACACCCAAGCTTTGCGAAAACCGGAACTATATTGTTTCCGATAGAATCAGGATCGTAGAAGAAAGAGTGAGAATTTCCCCAGATCGAAACGGCGAATGCCGTGAGAGTTCCGCCCAGATATTTCGGTATCGGTGAATCGTGGAAACCGTGCTGGATGGCAGTCTCGATAAGCATTGTTCCAAAGCTGAAAGCCATTGCGAAAGGCAGTGCGGTCGCTGTGCACATTGCGATGTTATAGGCTATTGCAGGCTTGATCATGGAGCACTTGATGACCAGCGCCCACAGGAACTGACCGAAATAGTAGTAATTGATACTGTTGCCGGAGAGCCACATGTCTTTGGCCGGAAGCGTGTCGTTCCTGAGCATCGACAGGATAAAGCCGTAATCCATGTATTTTTCCTGCCCGTTGATCTCGGAAAGGAAGCCTTTGAAATAGCACATCAGGCAGAAGATGACCACGAA
>JAUMVF010000158.1 GCA_030530305.1 Bacillota bacterium | reverse complement strand
GGATATAGAATCAACGCAATGTCTGAAAAGACCTATAATAAAATGCGGAAAGGTGCCGAAGACGTGGGAATCCCGATGAGGGACGGATACTATACAAGAAGAATGATATTAAAAATGGGGCTGTTGCAATAGACATCTGAGAATGTCGAGGCAGCAGCCTCTTTTTCATGCTCAAAGTCATGTTGATCAAGGGAGCAGAATGTCATATACAGATGTGACACTCCTTTCAGGCATGACAAAACCAGTCCATATGGACTGTTCTAGAAAGTGATTTTTGCTCTAAAACTTTTTAGTGTTTCAGTGGGTACAGATGAGTCCCGGTTTTCCCATTCTGGATCTTCCTGTGGAGCTGTGCGATGTTCTGAGATATCGCCATCAGTACACTTTCAGCAAGAACATTTTCGCTTCCCCTGCACAAGAATCGTCGGAAGCCTCGGTCTTCTTTCATCACAGCGAATGCACCCTCCGCCTGGATGCTTCGGTTCATCCGCAGCATCGTGCCTTCCTCGCTGGTGATGTTTGCGAGGCTCTTCTGCCTCTGCCTTTCAAACTTTCTGGACACTTCGAGTTCCTTGAATCGTTGATCCTCGGACAGTTTCCAGTTCCGCCCTTTGATGCAGTCTTTTTTGAATGGACAATCCCTGCACTCACAGCAACGATAGATCGTGGATCTTCTGATGTAATCACTTCCACGCTCCTGCCGAGCACGGGTCCTGACCGCATAAAGACGTTTTCCAGCTCTGCAGGTGTAGTAATCGCCATCATGGTTGTATGACATATTCTCGCGTCTGCTGATGTCGTTTCTGAACTTACGAGTTCTACTGATCTCGTAATTGACCGGCTTGATCATGGCACGCTGCCCGTGATCTTCCAGATAACTGTAGTTTTCTTCACTCTCATAGCCGGCATCAGCAACGATGGTCTCATAATGGAATGACAATTCCGTTTCCATCTGCCGCAGGAAGGGTTTCAGCGTCTTTGTGTCATTTGGATGCCAGGAAACGGTCAGCCATGTGATATACCCGGAATCGACACCGACCTGCAGATTGTATCCCGGCTTGAGCTGCCCGTTCTGCATATGATCTTCCTTCATCCTCATGAATGTAGCGTCAGGATCCGTTTTTGAGCAGCTGTTGCGCTCTCCGCACTGGTGTATCCTGTAGGTGTACTCTTTGATCTTTGCCAGATGCTCCTCCAGCTGTTCGATGTGACGCTGCAGCTGTGTCTTTCGCTTCCCGGCCCCATGGACGAATTCGACTCCTTCTTCTTTCTTGATCGCATAGAGCCTTTTGCGTAGTTTTTTCAGATGCTTCAGTTTGATCTTTCCCCGCCAGACGGGACGAAGGCCGTAACAGACTTCACACTCATGGAAAAACGATGCGATCTTTTCAAACCGCTTCGCCATATTCTTCGTGACAGCATTCTTCCAGATGAAGGTATATCTGTTCGCGTTGGCTTCGATCTTCGTTCCATCGATAAAGATTTCCCTGCCACTGATCTCACCTGCAGTTTTAAGAAACTCTGTGGTCAGTGCGAAGATGCGTATGGCGCAGGGCGCGAAGTGGATGCTTCGGAATCTGGCGATCGTCGTATGATCCGGAACCGGTTTGCCTTCCAGAAGATACATGAAGTCGACATTTTTATGACAGGCTTTTTCGATACCTCGTGAGGTGTAGATGCCTTCCAGGTAAGCATACAACAGTATCTTCAGCATCTGGCGCGGGCTTGCCTGATTTTCGCGATAACGCGAATAAGTCGAATACAGATCGGTAAGATCCAGTCCCTCCACAAACTGACTCAGCAGCCGCACGCGGTCGTTTTCCGGGATGATGATCCCAAGATCAATGGGAAGTTTTAGTTGATATGCAACCTCAGACAGGCTATACTTTGTCTGTAGAATATTTAAGTTTTGCATATCAATATTTTACCATCGTATACCACGTCCATGCGGCGTGGTTACGTTGTTTTTTGTTGTTTTTTGCGTGCATGTTTTTTTGGAGACGGGGATACAGATGTTGCCGGCGACGAGGAAGTAGCGAAGGCAATGTCTGCATCCTCGACATTAAAAAGAGACTGTTACACTAATTACTTAATGCAACAGCCCCTTGTTATGTTATAATACTTTCATGAAACATATTGTCGAAGATTACAATCAGAATGTATATGAAAGCGCGCTTTGGGATTTCTATTTTAGCGGAATGAACGTA
>JAUMVF010000040.1 GCA_030530305.1 Bacillota bacterium | reverse complement strand
GCCCCGCCTACAGCATATATTTCATCGACTCCAGCTATATCCATAGCCACCAGAGTCTTGGGATGTATCTTTCCCGTTCCTTTCATAGTAGGCGAACAGGCAGCTACACGTCCGACCCCCGCTGTTTTTGCCGGTATTCCCAGCATGAGAGCTGTTGAGTAAAGAGGATATCCGCCCCCCGGTACGTAGCAGCAAACTGAATCGACCGGTATAACGCTGTGCCCGAGCTCAAGACCCGGAACAGGCTCAAATCCTCTGACTTCTCCTATGGAGTCCTTCTGCGCCTGAGCAAAAGCCCTGATATTGGCAGCCGCCTTCTTCATGTCCTCCATAATTTCCGGCTCAACCTGCCCGTAAGCCTCTTCGATCTCCTCACGCGAAATACAGAGGCTGTCTCTGAAACATTCATCGAACTGCTCGTTGTAACTTTTCAGGGCTTTGTCGCCCTCTTTTATGACCCGGTCAACGATCTGCGCCACTGTGTCGCGCAGTTTCGCCCGGTCTTTATTTGTCCGCTGTTTCGCGGCTTTGATGATCTTCATATATATACTCGCTATTCCATGATGGCGCCCTTGCTTGAGGCCGCAACATTTCTCTGATATCTGGCAAGCCAGCCTGTTTTTATCTTCGGTTCAGGCATTACGTGAGTTTTTCTTCTTTCCTCGAATTCCTCATCACTTACCTGAGCGTTTATCTTAGCTCCCGGGATGTCGATCTCAATGATATCTCCCTCTTTGAGGAGCCCGATGTTTCCGCCGCTTGCTGCTTCCGGACATACGTGACCTATGGAAGCTCCTCTGCTTGCGCCGCTGAATCTTCCGTCTGTGATGAGGGCGACAGTCTTATCCAGTTTCATCCCCGCAAGAGCACTGGTCGGATTGAGCATCTCTCTCATTCCCGGGCCGCCCTTCGGGCCTTCGTATCTGATGACTACCACATCGCCGTCCTTGATCTTTCCGTCATAGATCGAAGCGATCGCTTCTTCTTCGCTGTCGAATACTCTGGCAGGGCCTGAATGCTTCAGCATCTCAGGAGCCACCGCGCTTCTCTTTACAACGCATCCGTCCTGTGCGATGTTGCCCCACATTATTGCCAGACCGCCTGTCTCACTGTATGGATCGTCGACCGGTCTGATCAGATCATAGTTCTTGACCTCGTGCCCTTCGATATTCTCCCCGACAGTCTTTCCTGTGGCTGTGATCAGGCTTTTGTCTATAAGATCTTTCTTGGTGAGTTCATTGAGTACTGCCTGCACTCCGCCGGCTCTGTTCAGGTCGTGCATATGGGTAGGTCCTGCCGGTGCCAAATGGCACAGGTTCGGTACTTTCGCGCTGTATTCATTAAATGCCTGAAGGTCGAAATCAACTCCTGCTTCATTTGCTATAGCCAGGAGATGAAGCACGCTGTTGGATGAACAGCCAAGGGCCATATCGCACGCGAGAGCGTTCTTCAGCGACTTCTCGTTGATGATATCTCTTGCCGTTATATTCTTTTCGACCAGATTCATGATTGCCATTCCTGAATGCTTGGCTATTCTGATTCTTTCACTGTCTACCGCCGGAACTGTTCCGTTGCCCGGCAGAGCGATGCCTACTGCCTCGGACAGACAGTTCATGCTGTTGGCCGTGTACATTCCGGAGCATGATCCGCATCCCGGACATACGTTTTCTTCATATTCTGTGAGCTCGGCGTCGTCTATGATGCCTGCTTTCCTTGCCCCTACTGCTTCAAACATGGCAGAAAGGCTTCTCTCTTCGCCTTTTACGATACCCGACATCATCGGTCCGCCCGAACATACTACCGCAGGAATGTCCAGCCTTACCGCAGCCATTATCATACCCGGCACGATCTTGTCGCAGTTAGGTACCAGTACAAGACCATCAAAACAGTGAGCCATAGTCATGGTCTCAACGCTGTCCGCGATCAGCTCACGGCTTGCAAGCGAATATTTCATTCCGATGTGACCCATAGCTATTCCGTCGCACACTCCGATGGACGGAACTTCGATAGGTGTTCCGCCTGCCATTCTTACACCGGCCTTTACGGCTTCAGCTACCTTGTCCAGGTGCATATGGCCCGGAACGATCTCGCTCTTTGCCGATACCACTCCGATAAGCGGTCTGTCCAGTTCTTCCTTGGTATATCCCATAGCGTAGAAAAGGCTCCTCATCGGGGCTTTTTCCAATCCTTCAGTTACATTTTTGCTTCTAAGTGCCATGATATCCTCCAAATCATCCTAGGAGCCTGCCTGCGTCGCAGGCAAATTCCCCTTTTACAAAAAAGTGCACGCTCCTGTGGGAACATGCACTTTATTACATTCTTCAGCCGTCTTTATTTCTTGAGCCAGCTCATCATGCTTCTCAGATCCTGTCCAACCTTGCAGAGAGGATGTTCACATTCCTTCTTCCTTGTTGTGAAGAATCTTGTTCCCTTGCCTGCGTTCATCTCACGAACGAATTCGCTTGCGAATTTACCGCTCTGGATGTCGCCAAGGACTTCTTTCATCGTTTCTCTTGTTTCCTTAGTGATGATCTTCTTTCCAACGTAGTAGTCGCCGTATTCAGCTGTGTTGGAAATTGATTTTCTCATAAGCTCGAAGCCGCCTGTGTTGATAAGGTCAACGATCAGCTTCATCTCATGTATACATTCAAAGTATGCCATCTCAGGTTCGTATCCTGCTTCAACCAGTGTGTCGAATCCGGCCTTCATCAGCTCGGTAACACCACCGCAGAGAACTGCCTGCTCACCAAACAGGTCTGTTTCTGTCTCTTCTCTATATGTTGTTTCCAGAATGCCTGCGCGGCCTGCGCCTATACCGCTTGCATATGCCAGAGCGATGTCCTTTGCCTTTCCTGTGTAATCCTGCTCAACAGCGATAAGGCTTGGAACTCCTTTGCCTTCCAGATACTGGCTTCTTACTGTGTGGCCGGGGCCTTTCGGAGCGATCATTACAACGTCCAGATATTCAGCCGGCTTTACGAGTCCGTAGTGGATGTTGAAGCCGTGGGCAAATGCGAGGCAGTCGCCTTCCTTCATGTGCTGTGCTACCTGTGTGTTGTAAACATCTGCGGAAAGCTCGTCCGGAACAAGCATCATTACCATGTCGGCGCGTTCTGCAGCTTCTTCTACAGGAACTACTTCCAGTCCTGCGTCCTTAGCTGACTGAGCGCTCTTTGATTCCGGTCTGAGACCTACTATTACGTTCACTCCGCTCTCTTTCAGGTTGTTTGCGTGAGCATGTCCCTGGCTTCCGAATCCGATGATCGCGATAGTTTTTCCATCCAGTACTGCGAGATTACAATCCTTGTCGTATAAGTGCTTCATTTTTTTCTTCTCCTTTACTATATCTTTTTAAATGAATCATTATGTCTCTATCAGTAGAGATTTCTGCGTTTCCGGCCCTCGTAAACGGCTGTAAACCCCAAAAATCTGCATACATTGTAATTATACACCCATTTTGAACAGATGTCATTAGATTATGTTACTTGCTGACTCTCATTCCCTGCTGTTGTCACACTTTGCACGGCGCTTCGTCTGTCCTCAGACCGCGGCCTATTCCCGTGATTCCTGTACGGCACACTTCCGAAATGTCATAGCAGCTCATCATTTCCATGAACGCGTCGATCTTGCCCGGCGCTCCGGTCATTTCTATGATAAGGCTGGACTTTGAAAGATCCACGATCCTTCCGCGGTATATATCCGTTATCTCACGGATAGCTGTCCTTGCGGTTTTGTCGGCTTTCAGCTTGATAAGCAAAAGCTCTCTGTAGATACTGTCATCTCTGCCCAGTGTGAATATGTCTCTTACTACTTCCAGTTTTTCTGTCTGGGTTATGATCTGATGAAGAGCGTTTTCAGTTCCCGTGAACACGATGGTGATCCTTGATAAAGCCGGATCGTTTGTCGCGGAAACGGTAAGGGAATCGATGTTGAATCCACGTCTTCCAAAAAGACTTACGACTCTGGCAAGAACATTGGATTCGTTATCTACCAGAATACTGATAACTTCTCTCATGTAATTCTTATCTGCCATTTCTCCCTCCTAACCGATTATCATATCTTCCGTGGTACCGCCGCCCGGTATCATAGGAAGTACTCTTTCTTCCGCCGCTATGGAGCAGGCGATCCAGCTTGGTCCTTCGTTCTTCAAAGCCGCATCGAAAGCTTTCTCGAATTCTTCCGGAGTCGCGGCAGTATAACCCTTGGCTCCGAATCCTTCCGCCACTTTTACATAGTCGGTTTTTCTGTCCGGTGTAGTAGCGGAAAATCTTCTGCCGTAGAAAGCTGTCTGCCACTGGTAAACCATTCCCAGCACCTTGTTATCAAAGATGATGGTGATGATCGGCAGATTCTCGCTTACCGCTGTGCAGGCCTCGTTCATGTTCATATGGAACGAACCGTCGCCTGTGAAATGGATGACCCGTCTGTCCGGACATCCGATCTGAGCTCCTATTGCTGCTCCGTATCCGTACCCCATGGTTCCGAGACCTCCGCTGGTAAGGAACTTCTGGGTATTGCAGTGTTTCAGGTACTGGGCCGCCCACATCTGATGCTGACCGACATCTGTGACATATATGGTCTGGTTGTCTGTCTTGTCGCAGGCGATATCGATGATCTCTTTCGGATGAAGCTGGGCTTCCTGACACTGTGCGTCCCCGCGTTTCTTCTTCCACTCGGTGGCCTGGGCTACCCATTCGCTGCGGTCTTTTTTCTTTATCATCGGCGTGATCGTCTCGATAAAGTCCTTGATATCGGATATGACTGCCTTATCTACGATAACGTTCTTGTCTACCTCGCTCCTGTCGATATCCACTTGTATCTTCTTTGCTCTGTGACCCCATTTTTTCGGGTTCAGAGCAACTCTGTCGCTGAATCTGGTGCCGAGAGCGATGATCAGGTCCGCCCTGTCTATGGCTCTGTTGGCCGCGATACTGCCGTGCATGCCTATGAGTCCCAGGTTCCTGTGATCCTCATTTCCCACACAGCCGGCGGCCATGAGGGTGTATGCCGACGGCGCGTCTATAAGATCCAGAAAAGCGTTGAGTTCTTTCTCCGCCCTTGAGGCTACCACTCCGCCGCCGTAGTATACGACAGGCCTTTCAGCCTTGTTTATCATCTTTGCTACTTCTTCGATTTTCTTCTTGGTAGCTTTCGGATATTTGTCCAGCGGAAGCGGTTTCTTCGGTTTGTAGTCCATGGTGGCCGCAGTGACATCCTTTGTGATATCTATGAGCACCGGACCTTTCCTTCCGCTGTTGGCGATCTTGAAAGCCTTTCTGAGCGCGTCGGGAAGCTTTTCGATCTCATTTACGAAAAAGTTGTGTTTCGTAATGGGAAGGGTAACGCCTGTAATATATATCTCCTGGAACGCGTCTCTTCCGATGAGCGGATCCGGTACATTGGCCGTGATCGCGACCATCGGGATACTGTCCATGAACGCTGTGGCGATGCCTGTTACCAGATTGGTCGCGCCCGGACCGCTTGTCGCAAAAACGACTCCGGTTTTTCCTGTAGCTCTGTAGTATCCGTCCGCAGCATGGGCCGCTCCCTGTTCATGAGCAGTCAGCACATGCTTTATCCTGTCGCTGTACTCATATAACGCGTCGTAGGTGTTCAGCGCCGCGCCGCCCGGATAACCGAATACTGTATCTACACCGTGCTCAAGCAGAATCTCCGCAACGATCTGTGATCCTGTAAGTTTCATGCTTTTCCTCCGTTAAGTAAGTAATAATAATTTCATATAAAAACGCGCGCCTAAAAAGCAGCGCACGTCCATTATATAACCTTAATGCGGCTTGTCAACAGCAAATTTTCAAAAATTGTTTGCTAATAACAATGTTTTTGGTGATTTCTTTGTTTTAATTACACAAATTTTTGATTTTTTTAAACTTTTTTCGAAATTTTCTAAAAAATTCCCCTTTCTGTCACTCCACCCAGCTCTGATCTTCGAATGCTTCGAGAGCTTCGCCCAGTGTGCCGATAACGACGGCCTCACCAACGGGTATGTCTTCTACCGCGAGGCCTTTGTCCTCGGTCATATGGCCATAGTCAGTGAAGATGATATGATCGTCTACCTGGCGATAGAAAACGAAACACCTGGCGTCCCAGCCGTACTTTTTTATATCGTCCTTTATGTCTTCTATTATTTCTGTCGATTCTATGAACGGTCTGTCGAATACATCGCTCATTTCCCTATGCTCCTTTTTAATGTATCTGCTTTCCCGCGCCTTCGCCCGCATCCGCGTTTAAATCTGCGTCCACGTTTCCGCCCCGGCTCCGCGCTATGCGACGCGCCTCAGATATAAGCGCTTCCCTTTCATTTTCAAGTTCGCCTTCCAGCACCTTGTCCAGCAGGCAGTTCATGATCCTGCCTACCTCCGGCCCCTGTTTTATACCCATATTTAACACATCTTTACCATCGACCGCAAGGTCTTTCATGGAAAAACACTGCTCGTCCTCAAGGACCTTGTCCACTAGTCTGCTGAAATTACTTATCAGTTCTATCCGCTCATCTGTGAACTGAGGCGCCTGGCTTTTCACGTCAGCCAGCTCCAGCCTGATCAGATCGCGCAAACCTTCTTCGCCCAGTTTGTTCAACAGCCTGCGGACCTGCTTTTCGCTGTCGCGGAATACAACTCCGTGATTCTCCACCAGCGCGCAGACTTTTTCCTTCGTTTCGTTATCGTATTTCAGCCTGCGCATGATGGTCCGGGCGTATTCTTCGCTGACTCTTTCGTGCCTGTAGAAATGTCCTCTTCCATCACGCACCGAAAAAACATCAGGCTTACCCAGATCGTGGAAAAACGCCGCCAGCCGGAGAACAGGCTCCTGCTCTATATTGCCGACTACGTGCAGAGTATGCTCCCACACATCATATACGTGATACGGAGTCTGCTGATCAAAATCAAAGGCCTCCTTCACCTCCGGTATGATCTGCGCGATCACATCCCGGTATTCCCTGAGGACCCGGGGCGCTCCATCGCCGCAAAGCAGCTTGTCCAGTTCCACTCTTATCCGCTCTGCCGCGATATTGTCAAGGAGACTCTTCAGCTTCACGGCAGCTTTCCCGGTCTCATCTTCAACAGCAAATCCCAGCACCGACGAAAAACGGATACACCTCATTATCCTCAGAGCGTCTTCATTGAACCTCGTTTCCGGTTCTCCGACGCATCTGATGATCTTCCTCTGTATATCCGCCGCGCCGCCGAAGGGATCAATGAGCCCTTCTTTATCAGAATAGGCCATGGCATTGACGGTGAAATCCCTGCGGGAGAGATCCTCTTCGATCTCCCTGGTGAACGACACAGAATCAGGGTGCCTGTTATCGGAATAATCCCCGTCTATCCTGAACGTGGTGACTTCATAGCTTTCCCACGCGCCGTTATCGTTCCGGCTCCCCAGGACCGTCAGCGTGCCGTGTTTGAGTCCCGTCTCTATGACCCGCCTGCCCTCAAAGATTTCAAGCATCTCCGCCGGGCTCGCGTCAGTACAAATGTCCCAGTCATCCGGCTCTCGGCCCATAAGGCTGTCACGGACACATCCGCCTACCACAAAAGCCCGGAAGCCTGCCGCCTCCAGTTCCCTGATTATTCTCTGCGCTTCTGGTGGTATGCTGATCTTGATCTTCATCTTACATCGCTATTTAATGTCCTAACTTAATAGCACAACATGCATGGCGTGAGGCCCATGCCCTGTGCCTGACTTAGAGACACTGACCACACGCTTTTTGCTCTGCTGAGTCCCCGGCACCCCCTGTAGCTGTGATATCTTTGCCCTGTATTGGTAATATATACATACGTCTCATGGCTTTGACGCGATCTGTGATGAGTCTTCTTTTTCTTCCAGTGTGCGTATAATCTGACTTTGAACTTATTAGGCACCTTTGAACTGCTGTGTATTTTTTTGCCGCCGTGCTTCTTGGTGTACCATCCTTTGAATTTATAGCCTTTTCTCTTGGCCTTAGGTAATTTCCCGTATCTGCTTCCTGCTAACAGTTTCTTATAGTGTTTTTTCACTTTTCCTTTTCTTGCTTTGAATATTACCTTGACCCTCTTGGTCCAGTGAGCGTAAAGCACGACTCTGTTCTTGCGGGGCACTTTCTTGTTGGCTGTGATTTTTTTGCCGCCGTGCTTTTTAGTGTACCAGCCTCTGAACTTAAATCCGCTTCTTTTGGCCTTAGGCAACTTGCCGTATTTTTTGTTCCTCCAGACTTTCTTGATCTTCTTTCCTACTTGTCCTTTTCCCGGTTTGAACAGCACTCTGGTTTTGCTCATCCAATGCGCATAGAAAGTCCTGCTTTCATTGTTTCCAAATTTTATCTCAGTTTCTGCGTTGACCCTCTTTCCGGCTTTTTTCTTTGTGTACCATCCGATAAACTTGTGCTCGTTCCAGACAGGCTTGCGTACCTTACCAAGTTCTTTTTTAGGGGCATAATATTTTGAAATCTGCTCAGATTGGCCTTTCACAGGATCAAAAATTACTTCTCCTTTTACAGTGATCTTTTTGCTGATGTCTACTTCGTCTGTTTTTTCCCAGTCCCCCTTCACTGCTTCCGCGCTTTCCTTCATAACGTCAGCAGTCAATAATAATCCTCCATTGCCGGCCAGGGCTGCTCCGATTACTGCCGCCATATTTCCGGCAAAAACTCCAACCTGTATCTGTTCCTCTTTTTCGGGTGAAACTGCATTGCGGTCATATTCATACTTGTCAAAATGCGCAGTTATCTCATATTTTCCCGGAGCTCCGAGAACGATTTCATTGCTGTCATTGTCTGCTTCATCCTCGGTTTCGCCGTATTCGTCTTCATCGCTTTCATTATCTTCGTCATAATAATCGTCATCGCTGTCTTCCGGTTCTTCCGAATCGTATTCTTCATCTTCGTCATAATCGTCAGAGGAATAGTCCGAATCGTACTCTTCATCTTCGTTGTAATCGTCAGAGGAATAGTCCGAATCATATTCTTCATCTGAATCGTAATCTTCATTTTCCTCTTCATCAGATGTCTCAGAATCCTCATCATCCTGTTCAGTGAAAGATATATGCTTTTCAAATCCAAATGGTCCTGTTATATCGATCCCAGTCAGCATCGTCATCACATCGCCATCATCTGCCTGCCTGTCTTCATCTTTTGAATTAATGCCTTCTCCATAGAATTCCAGTGTCTCGCCGGCGGCATACTGTCCTTCTATATTGATTTCGCCGGCCTTCTCATCCTTATACGTTCTGGCATTATCTTCAGCTGATACTTCCATTCCGGATCCATGCGGGAACCCGGTTGCTATCAAAGCAAGCGCTATCACAATACTTAACAGAATTGTCCATATTCTAAATGATTTGCTTTTCACGACCAACCCTTCTTCCTTTTTATGATTATAATAAATTATACCATATACTCCTCTGTTAGTTTCTGATTCTATCATTGAAGCGTCAGGGATAATTCTTATATATTTAATCGTCTCCAGCTTTTTCCGGTCTGCTGGCACGCGCCTTTATTGCCGGCGTGTCCCGCAATCATTGAAATATTAAAAACCTCTGCTGTTTTTTTGATTTTAGTATTTAGATGGTATAGAATATATTCGCTCGGCCATCTGACCATGCGGCAGGCACGGGCATGACCAAAACAACAGTAATTCAAGCACGATAAAGAAGGTATGAAAATGGAAAACATCATCTGGAACAAAGAAATCGAATGCGCGGACAGAGCCACTATCAAGGCGCTCCAACTGGAAAGACTTAAGAAAATCGTTAAATACTGCTACGAAAGAGTGCCTTTCTATACAAAGAAGTTTGATGAAACGGGCCTTAAGCCTGAAGATATAAAAACACTTGAGGATGTGAGAAAACTGCCGTTTACCACCGCGGACGACCTGAGGAACAACTATCCTTTCGGTCTGTTTGCGACAGATAACAAAGATATCGTAAGAGTCCACGGTTCATCAGGCACCACAGGAAAGCCTAAGATCGTAGGATATACAAAGAACGACCTGAACAACTGGACAGAATGCCTGACCAGAATGATCTGCGCCGCAGGCGTAACGCCTGAGGACGTAGTACAGATATCCTTCGGTTACGGACTTTTCACAGGAGGATTCGGTCTCCATTACGGCATGGAAAACCTGGGAGCCATGGTCATCCCGCTTTCAAGCGGCAACACAGAAAGACAGCTGATGATCATGCAGGACTTCGGGACCACAGTTCTTATCGCTACACCGTCTTACGCCCTCTACCTGGGAGATGAGATCGAAAAGCGCGGCCTTAAGGACAAGCTCAAGCTGAGACTGGCCCTCTTCGGAGGCGAAGGCCACACAGAAGAGATGCGCGCCAAGATAGAAAAGCAGCTGGGCATCATAGCTACGGAAAACTACGGTCTGTCCGAACTGGGCGGTCCGGGAATGTCCGGGGAATGCTATATCAAGAACGGCATGCACATCGCGGAAGACCACTTCCTTCCGGAGATCATAGATCCGGAAACTCTTGAGCCGGTACCCATGGGCGAAAAGGGCGAGCTGGTAGTGACAGCCCTGACCAAAGAAGGTTTCCCCATGCTCCGTTACAGGACACGCGATATCACATGGCTCGATGACAGCCCGTGCCCATGCGGCAGGACTTCAATGAGAATGGGCAAGATCCAGGGAAGATCAGACGATATGCTCGTCATCAGAGGCGTCAACGTCTATCCGTCCCAGATCGAATCAGTAGTAATGGCTATCGACGAGATCGAGCCGTTCTACGAGATCGTAGTCACCA
Source organism: Bacillota bacterium (assembly GCA_030530305.1). Classification (GTDB taxonomy): domain Bacteria; phylum Bacillota; class Clostridia; order Peptostreptococcales; family Anaerovoracaceae; genus RGIG7111. The sequence continues at coordinate 2,807 of JAUMVF010000040.1, read as the reverse complement.
ACGAAGGATACATGGACAGGATAGAAGTCCGCATGGAATTCTCAGACGCAGATCTTCTGGACGACTACGAAAAACTGGATGCTCTCAAGTCAAGGATCAGACACGATCTGAAAGCCACCCTGAACATCGACGCAAAAGTCTCCCTCGTATCACCGGGAACTCTTCCGCGTTTCGAAGGCAAGGGCAAGCGTGTCGTTGACAAGAGAGAGGTAAAAAAATAACCGGATACGGCTTTCCTGCAGAGGAAAAGCCTCAGCTCCGGCTGACTGATAATAAAGGAGTAAATAAATGTATTGGAATGAAGCAATTGAATGCGCTTCCAGAGATCTGCTGGATTCGATCCAGCTCAGAAAGCTGAAAGCCACAGTAAAAAGGATGTACACATACGTGGAGCCTTACCGCAACAAGATGCAGGAAGCAGGAGTACTCCCTGAAGATATCCGTACTCTTGACGACATAAGAAAGCTCCCGTTTTGCACGAAGGAAGACCTTCGCGACAACTATCCTTACGGCTTTTTTGCTGCTCCCCTCGATAATATAGTAAGACTGCATGCAAGTTCCGGCACCACAGGAAAACCCAAAGTTGACGGATATACCCAGGCAGATCTGGATATGTGGGCTGAGTGCGTAGCCAGAGGGCTGGTCAGCGCCGGCGCTGATAACACATCAGTCGTACAGATAGCATATGGATACGGATTGTTCACAGGCGGTCTGGGAGCCCACGACGGCGCGTCATACATCGGCGCTTCCGTTATACCTATGAGCAGCGGCAACACCCAGAAGCAGGTAATGATGATGCGCGACTTCGGAAGCACGCATCTGTGCTGCACACCTTCATACGCGCTGACTCTGGCAGAGGCAGTTGAAAAAGCCGGGATAAAGCCTGAAGATCTGAACCTTAAAGGCGGAGTCTTCGGAGCAGAACCGTGGACCAAAGAAATGAAGAGAGAGATCGAAAAGAGACTCGGTCTCAAAGCATATGACATCTATGGTCTTTCCGAGATCATGGGCCCCGGAGTGTCCTGCAGCTGCGACGCGGAAGACGGTATGCACATACAGGAAGACTACTTCCTCGCCGAAATAATCGATCCGGAAACACTTGAGCCCCTTCCCGACGGTGAGATCGGCGAACTGGTATTCACCACACTGGGCAAGGAAGGAATGCCTCTCATAAGATACAGAACGAGAGACCTGTGCTCCATCACAAGAGAAAAGTGCTCATGCGGAAGAACTACTGCGAGAATGAGCAAAATCCTGGGAAGATCCGACGACATGCTCATCATCAGGGGCGTCAACGTATTCCCTTCACAGATCGAGACAGTCATCGGAAGATTCGAAGAACTGACTATCAACTACAAGATCCTCGTTGGAAGAGAAAACAACAAAGATACATTCGAGATCAACGTAGAGCTTGCTGAAGGACTGGCCATCGACGACATCAGATTCATCGAGAATCTGAGAAAGAGAGTCGGCCATGAACTCCGTTCGCTGCTGGGCATCGGCTGCGACCTCAGGTTCCTGAGCGCGGGAAGTCTGCCGAGAAGCGAAGGCAAAGCAGTAAGAATAGAAGATACAAGAAAACTTTCAGACAGATGATCACTCTGCCGCAGCCGTTTTCACTGCGGCCGCCGCGGAAATCACCGGCAACTTTTAAGATTTACGAGCAATAAAGCAAGGAGGTAATGACATGTTAGTTAAACAGATGTCCGTATTCGTTGAAAACACCACCGGAAGACTTTGCGAGCTTACAAAAGTGCTTGCCCAGAATGACATCGATATCAAGGCTATGTGCATAGCTGACACCGTGGATTTCGGCATCTTAAGATGCATCGTCGATGACCCGGAAAAAGCTACCGCCGTTCTCAAGAGCAAAGGTTTCACAGCCAGCATCACCGAAGTCATGGCCGTAGAGCTCAACGACAAACCGGGCGGACTGGCAAGTGTCCTTGAGATACTGAGCAGCGAAGGCATCAGTGTTGATTATATCTATTCCACAATAAGATCGAGAAACGGATACGCTCTGATCGTTATCAAGGTAGCAGACCCTGAAAAGGCTATCCAGCTCCTTCAGGACAATGGCATCAGCCTCTTCAGCAAGGAAGATTTTCTCTAGGAATAAATATGGCCAGGAAGAAAAGCAAAGTAAGACTTATACTTTTTATCCTACTTCTGATAGTGTTCCTAACGTCAGGAGGTATTTTGGCGTCCCACTTTGTGAAAGGCTATCTGGAAGAGAAAGCTTTTCACGATCTTGCGGATGAGAAGGGTTCATCCCATGAGGAATACAGGACAAAACACGGGGTAGTCCTGCCCGAATATGTGAAACTCTACAAGAAGAATCACGACCTGCTGGGCTGGATAAAGATCCCCGGCACCAAGCTGGATTATCCGGTCATGCAGACAGCCGGTAAAAACGAGGACCCGGAATTCTATCTCAGACGGAATTTCAAAAAAGAATACAAGATATCAGGCACGCCTTTCATGGACGCCAATTCAGATATCTTCCTTCCCACCAGCAACTGGATCGTTTACGGCCACAACATGAACAATGGGACCATGTTCGCAGACCTGACGAATTATGATGACCCGGCTTTTTTCAAAGAGCACCGGTATATCTACTTTGACACTATCTACAAGAAAGGTGTCTACAAGGTCTTTGCCGGAGCAAGGACACGGGTCTTTTCCAAAGACTATGACGGCTTTGCGTATTACAACTATCCTGCCATCACCGGCGAGGATGAGTACGACGAATATGTGGAAAACGTCAAAGCCATGTCCACTGTAAAGAAAAAGACCACGCCCCGTTA
>JAUMVF010000157.1 GCA_030530305.1 Bacillota bacterium | reverse complement strand
GGCGAAGGACAGCCAGCTCTGGAACGCTATGCGGCAGGGCGGGAAGACGGTACTTCCTCCGGTCTCGGCACGGCGATTGCGGCCGAGATCATCCGGGCTCATTTCGGCTCGCTCATCGTATCGTCAGCGGACGGTCTGACAATGGTGACGGTCCTGTTTCCACGGGATAAACTGAAAAATAAGGAACGGGTGTAAGACTCCTGTAAGGTTTGGGCGCTATACTGCTGTCAGGAGGTGATCCGGCATATGAATGACAGAGGATGGAGCCTTTTCCGAAAAGGACTTGCGCGGCGCAAAAAAGAAGTGCGCTGGCTCCGCGGTATGATGGCACTGGCCGTTTTTCTCACGGCCTTTGTTTTGCTGTTCCAGGACAATATCAACGAATACGTCATGCAGAATAATTACAGGGACTACGGCCGATGGCTCTTCCGCGTGGATGAGGGAGAGGAATTGCAGAGTCCCTATTTGTTGTGGGACAGCGTATATGTGGGTGGAGAGATACAGCGGCTGAAAGCACTGACGGAAGATGTTATTGAGATCGGTGACAGCGGTGAACCTGCCCCGAAAAGCGTTCTGTCAGAATTTGATCCGGAAAATCCAGCTGAGCAGCTTGTCATCCCTGAGAAAGAGAACAGCCGCCAGACCGGACTTAAGATTGGCGCTCTCAGTGAAAGCTTTGCAGGGGAGAATTATATCGGCCTTTACGAGGGGCGTCTTCCCGAAGCGCCGGATGAGATCGCCATGGAGTTAAATGCTCTGCAGGAGCTGGGCTTAAGCTACGAGCTCGGGCAGAAGGTGAGCTTTTACATCGCCGAACCGGTGGATCATTCTGGTGCCGGGGCAGACGAAGACGTGATGCTGACATTGAATCTGTTCAGCTTTACGCTCTGTGGTACGCTGGATCGTTATACCGGAAGATGGAACGGAGGAAGTGATCTGGCAAACGCTCTGATCAGCGAAGACGCCTATCATGGGATCGTCATGGATAAAAAAGCTTATTCCTTCGGCAAGCTCCGGCCGGAGTACAGCGGAGACGATGTCTGGATCTTTGCGGAAGAGCTGATCGCGGAGACCACAGGAGAGACAGAGGAACAAGCGCCGGCTGAAGATGCGGAAAATGTGATTGCCAACAGAGGTGCTTACTACAATCCATTCTGGGGTGACCCGACGCTCTATCGCAATATGATCGTGGTACTGCTTGTTTTGAGTGTCTGCCTGGTTGCGTATCTGATGACGGCCTATCTGAGTAAAAGAAGGAAATTTTTCCTCCGTTTACGCGAAATAGGCGCCTCAACCGGAGAAGTTTGGAAAATGGCCGCGTATGAGTGCGTGCTTGGCGTCCTACCGGCTGCCACTGCAGCCCTTGTGATTGCTTACGCGGTCAGTCTGATTGCTGTCTGGATCATGACGGTGATTGGCCATGCGGAATGGTTTTATATCTTTTCATGGAAAACCCTTATTCTGATCCTGATGTGTATCCTGGCCACTCTTGGGCTGTCGCTGCTCGCAGCACTTCTGGTTTTTTCAGGGAGAGGAATCAGCGAGAAGAGAAGAAGTTTGTCAAAAAGCGTGACAAGGCGTCTCAGACGCAGAAGCCTGAAATCAAAAGGCCTGTTTCTCAGTTATCGGGAAACACTGCTCCGGGAAAGGCGCAGCCATCGCCTTGCGACCTGGTCACGGCGTCTTGCCGTCATCATCGTGTGTGCGATACTGCTCTACTGCACTGATATGACCGCCGGAAGCAAATTGCCTCAATTTACCCCCTTTTCCGGCTGGGTGCATGTTAATGTCAGGCGCACTTACAAAGTGCCGCAGGGGCCGAAGACACAGAAATATGAGATAACCGAAGGCAGAGGAATGATGAGCAAGACAATTCCAGAAGCTTTTTTTGATGAACTGCAGGAAAAACCAGGGGTATCAGGCGTGATTCGGGGGCTGAGTGACGCCTTCAGGGAAATCAGCTGGGAAGGCAAGGAAGAGGACCCGGAATGGGCACGGTACATGAATGCTATGGTCATGGATGCACTTGAGAACATCGGGTATCTCAGAAATTATAATGCGGATGTACGGGCCGCGAAAGCATTTCTGAAGCAATATGAACAGTCACTCTTTGCGATTGAAGCCTTTGAAAATGGAGAAACTGTTTGGGAAGAGACCGGACAAAAACCGTCCGATCCGTATTATGAGGCTTTTATGAAGGGAGAAGCGGTCTGCC
>JAUMVF010000156.1 GCA_030530305.1 Bacillota bacterium | reverse complement strand
CTCACCATCCGCTTTATCTGCGGAAAGATGAGCCTTTGCTGGAATTCAATATTCAATCCTACCTGCGATTCCTTCAAACGAAAGGAAAAACGGCATGATCTATGTTTCTTCTGACCTACACGGTTATCCGCTGCCTGCTTTTCTTCGTTTGCTTGAAAAAGCAAGGTTTTCTGATGCAGACGATCTGATCATTTTAGGCGACGTGATCGACCGCAACGGCGACGGCGGGATTGCTATGCTACGCTGGATGCTGCAGCAGATAAATGTGCGCATGATTCTGGGGAATCACGAAGCCATGCTGCTTTCCTGTCGGTTCCTTTTTGACGCGATTACGGACGAGAACTTGGCAAAGTTCGATCAGGAAAAAATGAGATTGTTGTCCACCTGGATGATGAACGGCGCGGAACCTACGTTGAAGGCGATGAGAGAGTTGTTTCGTGAAGATGAAGATACCGCCTGGGAAATCATGGAATACCTGTCAGAAGCGCCGCTTTACGAAGTGGTGGACGTGCCGGGCAGAAAGTATTTGCTGGTTCACGCAGGGCTTGGCAACTTTTCATGGGAAAAACGCTTATCGGAATATACGCCAGATGAACTGTTATGGACACGTCCAGACATCAATGAACGATACTTTCAAAAGGCGATCACTGTTTTCGGGCATACGCCGACGGAATACTATGGGGCTGATTACGCGGGCAGGATGCTTAAAACACTGACCTGGATCGATATAGATACCGGGGCTGCTTCGGGAAAATCGCCTATGCTGCTGCGGCTTGATGATGAAATGCCTTTTTATGCAGGAGAATGATCATAGAAATGCTTTCTCGTTATTATCTCGCTTATGGCATCAATCTTTCAGTTGCGCAGATGAATTCCAGATGTCCGGACGCTATTCCAATTGGAACAGCAATGCTGAATGGCTACAAGCTTTTATTCAAAGGCCCTGCAACGATTGATCCTGTGGACGGCTGCTCAGTTCCCGTTGTGATTTGGAGCATATCTGAGGAAGACGAAAAGAAGCTGGACGATTTTGAAGGGTATCCATATACATATGAGAAGAGAAAGGAAGTAGTTTCCGTTCGCCGGCTTGATAACAGGGAATGGATGGACGTGGAAGCATTCTTCTATCGCAAGCCGGATCGTTTTCCGCTGTGGACGCCTCGCCACAAGTATATTCGACTGCTAATGGACGCATATAGATTTTGGAACTTTCCTATCAGCATTTTAAAACAAGCATTATTTGATAGTGTGGATGAAGAAGAGGCAATCTCATTCTTGAAAATGAATCAGCTCGAAAATATGTTCCAGGATAGTTGAACCATAAGTTCATTGAAATCAGAAGGGGTTCCGTGATATTGATATAAACGGAATCCTTTTTTACTTTGGCTGAATGACTTTCATGAGAAAGGCGGCTGCATATGGCTGAGATGTGGGATCTGTACAAGCGGTTCGGAAACACCCTTGAATTTGTAAAAACAGGTCAGACGATTGAGCGAGGCAGCCGTTTGCCTGATGGCGCATTTCATCAGGTCGTTCACGTATGGATTAAAAACGAGATTGGGGAGTATCTCATCTCCCAGAGAAGCGCAGAGAAAAGTGATCCCTTACGCTGGGAACCTACGGGTGGCAGTGTGCTTGCTGGGGAAACATCAGAAGAAGCCGCTATACGGGAAGTGAAAGAGGAGCTTGGTCTTGATCTGAAGCCTGGCTCCGGTTCGTTACGTCTCCGAGGCGTTCGTTTCTTTGATGGTTGTAACGATTTTGTTGATGTATGGCAGTTTGAACTGCCTTATAAGGTCATTGACAAAACCTGTCGTTGCAGAAAGAAGAAGTGAATGCAGCTGTTTCCATTCGTCCTGCGGGCATTCATTATCTTCGGGAGTTGGGCCTTTGGATTCCGTGGCAGCAGTTTGATTACCTCGAATATGTGATTGGTAATCGCGTACTGATCAATGATGCAGATGAGAAAGAATGGAAAAAGGAAATCGATGATCTGAAAAGTGCAGCTATTTCGCTGGGAGCTGCAAAGCTGTATGACTTGGAATACAAATTCATGCAGAAGGTTTATGAGATGACCCTTCAAAGCCTGGGAAAATGGCCAGAAGAAAAAATGGATGATCATGATATACGGATTGCAGAAGCACTCATTGATCTGTCCTATAGCCTTATTAACCTTGGAAGATATTATGAAGCAGAGAATCGAGTCATCGAAGCACTTGAGTTATACGACGGAGTATA
>JAUMVF010000039.1 GCA_030530305.1 Bacillota bacterium | reverse complement strand
AAGATCTGGTGGACTGCCTCAGGAATCTTTTTGATAACGAAGGCAATGATCTTGTAATGTCCGATATCCCGGGCTTCGGGGTGGGCGCGCTCGAACACGTATATCTGAAACTGAACGATGAATATAAGGGCGAATTCGATATGGCTCCTTTTACTGTGGTCATTGAACCGGCAGGACTTGACCTTCTCATGGAGGACAGACCCGATCCGGAGTTTCCAAAGGAACTTGAGTGCCTCTTCGACGCCCAGCTGAAAGAAGCGGATCTTGTGATCCTGAATAAAGTCGACACCATTACAGACGAAGAAAAAGAGATGTATCTGGATTTCATCAGGAGGACTTACCCCGGTTGTGACGTTTTCGGCATGTCCGCGGTCACAGGGGAAGGCCTTGATGAGGTAATAGATCATATAATGGAAGGCAGCGCAAAACTTGAAGATGTGGATTTCGGCATAGAGCAGGAGACATTCAATACTGCCTTCGGAAAACTCAGCGAGTACAACTGCCAGTATTACGTTCAGGTCTGCTGCGATGATTTTGACCCTGACGACTACCTTGTAGACCTGGGCAAGGCCATAACGGACAGGCTGCGCGAAAACGGCAGGACTACGCCTCACCTTAAGATATTCGGTCAGCTTGAGAGCGGACAGGTGTGCATGGTGAATCTGATCGGCGTTGACCGCCCGGTAAGCATAGACTGCAGGATAGACAAACGCTGCACGGATCTTGCGGTCGTAATAAACACCACATCGGCCTGCGAATCTGATCTCCTGGAAAAGATCATGCAGGAATCTATAGAGGAGGTATCAAAAGAGTACAATCTTTCCGTGTTCATGTTTTTCACCGAATGTTTCGGGCTGTTGGACGGGGAAGAAGAATAGAGGTAAAACAGCTTCCTATTATATATAGCAAGCAGATAAATGGAACGATAGATATACCGCAGAGAAAAAATCTCTGCGGTTTTTGCATGCAGGGGGACATACCGGCCTGAACCGGAATGATGTAGCAATTTAGACAAAAAGTGCGACATGTATGGCACAAAAGCGGGCCCGGAGTGTACAATTGTTGAAAAACGGGTTACGTTTGGCGTTTTGTGCCAAACATTGCACAAATTATTGCAGAACAAACCTGCGGGAATCTAAAAAACCTTGATTATATGAGTAAAATGTGCCATAATTGACATTGAAAATAAACGACACTAAAAACATCGAAAAATGAGTGCCAAAAATTGCACAAACAGAGAACATATGACTGCCAATCCGTGTACTTACAAAAAAACATTATGCAATAAGAGGGTGAAACCCCTTGAAAGTACGCATTCTAGCTAGATTGAAAAAAATTTTGGCTCGGTCGTGATAAAGTTGGCACGGATGTTGCATTAGATATGTGTAGATGACAATTCGTCAATGAAATTTTTAAATCGTTTTATTAAGAAGAAGGAGGATTTATTATGGCTGAAGCCGGAAAGAAAAGGATACCCGGAAAATCCTGGAACGCCTGGATATTCCTTTGGGTCATCTATGCATGTAATGCAAACATCAGAGAGATCCTCAACAGAGTATCACCGTATATCGTAGAAGAATATGGTGTAACAGCTACTCAGTTAGGTCTTCTCTCAACAGCTGCACTTGGCTTCCTTGCACTTGGAGCTACACCACTTGGTGCATGGGCTGACAGAGGCGGAGTTGGTTACAAGAGAAAGAACAGAGCGTTCGTACTGGGCGCAGGATATCTTCTCGCTTGCTTCCTCTGCGGTATCGGTCCTGTAAGTGCTACATATACTGTATTCTTCATCCTCAATGCTCTGAGAGGATTCTTCTCAGGAGCAGGCGAGGCTTGTGAAGTAGGACAGATGATGGAATGGGCACCAAGAGAAAAGACAGGATTCTTCGCAGGACTCCACCACACAGGTTATCCCTGGGGATCACTCATCGGTGGATTCATCGTTACAGCATTCCTTAACATTGCTGGCGGCGAGAACTGGAAGGGCGTATTCTTCATTTTCCCGATCATCGGTATCATCACATGGCTCCTGTGGCTCAGATGGGCTAACGCAAAGAACTATCAGAGATTCCAGGATCAGTGCGTAGAAGGTGGATACACATCCCCGATGGCAGGAGAAGAAAATGTAGAAGAATACAAGGCTCCTCCGGGACTGATCAAGAGATGTCTGAAGAACCCGAATATCCTTGTCATGATATTCGTAAGCTTCTGCTGCCTCTTCGGTTATGCAGGAATCAACTACTGGCTCACACCTTACATCACATTCGTAGGAAACTACGATCCAGCATCCGCTGCATCACTCAGTGTAATCTTCACAATCACTGGCGGACTTGGACAGGTTTGCTGGGGAATGTTCGCAGACAGATTCGGCGCAAAGAGAACACTGTGCATCTGCACACTGTGGCTCGTAGTAGCATTTATCTGCATGCAGTTCGCAGGCGCAAGCCTCGGAGCTCTCATCGGACTCCAGCTGTTCATGGGATTCGCACTGAACGCTGTATACGCAATGATCTACAAGTTCGTTGCTGTATCATCTGAAAAGGGCGGCGTTGTTATGGGTAACTCCCTGATCGTAACAGGAATGTATACAGGCGGCGCATGCGCTACATTCATCCTTGGTCTGATCATCGACGCAGCAGGCGGACTCAACACAGCAAGCGGTTACTACACAGGTCTGTATGTAATGGCTGCTATCATGTTCGCAGCATTCCTGATCACACTGCTGTTCACTAGAGAGACAAATGGTCCAAGATTCAAGAAGGACTTCTCACTTGTAAGTCTTGAATCCTGCAACCTTGCAGACATAGACGACCCGAACGCAGTAAGGACTGCATAGTAAAAGCGGTTTAAAAAACACATAACTAATATATGGCCGGCGGCATTACCGCCGCCGGCTGTATGGAAAAATTTCAGAAAAGTCATCAGCATTTACACACAATTGTTCCTTAAACTAAATTCGAAAATAAATACGGTCATGAGAAAGGCCGTGTATGAGATAAACAGAATATAAGATCCGGCATAACGTATGACAGCCGGAATAAGCAAAACACGATACAGTAAAAAGGAGGAAAAACAAATGACAGAAAAGGCTTGTAGAGGAGCGGCTTTAGGTAATGAGATACGCTCAGGCACAGTCAGCAAGGTAGGAAGCACAAAACGTATTCAGGAACTTAACGGTATGCTCCATGCCAATCGTCCGAACATCGATATCACAAGGGCAAGAGCATTCACAAAGGTATACAAGGAGACAGAAGGCGAACCTGCTCTTATGAGAAGATACAAGGCAGCAGCAGAGGTTTACCGCACACTGTCAGACAACGTTTATGATTATGAACAGCTGGTAGGATGGCCGACAAAACGTATCAGAGGCGCCAACTTTGCCATCGAGCTACACGCTCACTGGCTGGCAGACGACCTTCCGAATCTCAGGACACGTGAATACGACCCGTTCGAGATTACAGATGAGGATTATGAGGAACTGATGAACGTGCATATCCCGTACTGGAAGGATAAGACATGCGCTGCCCAGTTCGAAAAGTATGTAAGCCCTGAACTGGCTGCAAGATCCCAGACAGGCGGCGTTGAGGACATCAACAACTACAGCTGCTCAAACGGATCACACTTTATCCCGAGATGGACAGACCTTCTCGAAAACGGATTTGAGAAATACTACAATACAGCAAAAGAATGCCTCGAGAAGCTCGACCAGAACGATCCTAAGGCAGTAGACAAGAGGATATTCTACAACGGCATCATGGAAGTAGCTCTTGCTATAAAGGGCTGGGCAGAAAGAATGTCAGCTGCATGCGCAAAGAAGGCGGAAGCAGAAAAAGATCCTAAGCGTAAGGCTGAACTTGAAAAGATGGCCGACATGATGAAACAGGTTCCATGGAAACCGGCAAGATCATTCTACGAAGCAGTAGAGACAGCATGGTGCGCATGCTTCTTCCTGTTCGTTGAAGGAGCGGGCCCGTCAATCACATGGGGAAGATTTGACCAGTACATGTATCCTTACTACAAGAAGGATATCGACGAAGGAAAGATCACTCCTGAGGAAGCTATGGAACTTCTCGAAGAGCTGTACATCAAGGTAACATCAAACGTATGGTTCCAGTCAACGATCATGGCTTACATCTTCGGCGGATACTACAGATATCCACATCTGGACGTAGGCGGACTGGATGAGAACGGCAAAGACGCTACAAACGATCTTTCATACCTCTGCCTCAGAGCTATGAGATACGCAAAGACCACATCTCCTGCTGTAAGCATCATGCTTCACCAGAAGACACCGGATTCACTGCTTTATGAAGCATGCGAACTGGCTGCGGAAGGAATGGGACATCCGTCCATGTTCAACTGCGAGAGTCTATATGAGATGCTTGCTCACAGAGCTGCAGGTCTTGAAGGATACAGCAACTATTCAAGAAAACAGATCCTGAAGTACGGTTCACCGATCGGCTGCGTAGAGCCGGGCGCTGAAGGACTTCAGTACGGACATACAGACTCCGGTATCGTAAACGTTGCCAACTGCCTGTTCTGCGCAGTCACAAACGGCGTAAAGGCTAACGGCGTTGACGGCGGATTCTGCGGAGAACTGGTTACATACGAAAGCGGAGCTCCGGAAACACTGGATACATTCGACAAGTTCTATGCTGCAGTTAAGGGCCAGATGGAATTCGCTATCAAAGAATGCCATTCAGCTCTGGTAGTATGCGAGAAACTCCTGGCAGAGCAGTTCAATCTTCCTACATTCACAATGCTGCTCGACGGAGCTATCGAAAAGGGCATTGACGCCACAGCAGGCGGAGCTCTCGTAAACGTAGGCCCGACAATGAACATGGTTGGATTCGGAACTATGGTAGATAGTGTTTCAGCCATCAAAAAAGTGGTATATGATGATAAGGAAGCCACACTGGCAGAAGTCAGAGACGCAATAATGGCCAACTTCGAAGGATACGAAGATCTGCAGGCTAAGCTGAAGGCAGCTCCTAAGTATGGAAACGACGACGATTACGTTGATACTATGGCTGCTGATCTGTGGGAACACTTCGCAACAGTTTCCGCAGGACTCAAGCTCTACAGAGCCGGTCAGTACTGCGACGCGGCAATTCAGATGGTACAGTCAAACGTAGGTATGGGTGCTATGACTGGCGCAACTCCTAACGGACGTCTCGCGGGCACACCGATATCCGATACGATGTCAGCTACTCAGCAGGCAGACACACACGGACCGACAGCTGCCGCAAGAAGCTACGGAAAACTCGACTTCCCGGCTTACACAAACGGTACACTGCTCAACATGTGGATCAGTCGCTCAGAGTTAGTTGAATGATCAGGTAAGGAGGAAAAAATGAATATCAGAGAAACAGGGCTCAATTGTCCAGAGGCTACATATCAGCCGCCGGTTTATAAAGAAGCCGGAATGAAGAACTTTACAAATCTCGTACGCACAATGCTCAATGATTACGGTGTATACCACGTACAGTTCAATACTATCAACAAGGAGACCCTCGTAGATGCGAAAGCGCATCCGGAGAATTATCCGACACTGATGGTACGTGTCGCAGGATACAGCGTATACTTCACCGACATAGGTGAGCGTGTTCAGGATGACATCATCAGCAGAACAGAGCATACCTTCTAGGTAAGATTCGAATAAATAACTTCCAAGATTCAGTGCGGGCTTTGTCCGCACTGAATTTGCAGAGGGGAGAAAAATGGAAAAGAAAGCAGTTATCTTTGACATAGGCAGATTCAGAAATACAGACGGACCGGGAATAAGGACGATCATATTCTTTAAAGGATGTCCATTGCGCTGCAAGTGGTGCAGTAATCCATTCGGTCTCAGTGTACAGCCCCAGTTGGCGGTCAATTTTGAAAAATGTACAGCCTGCGGCAAATGCGCGCAGGTCTGCAAAAACGGGGTCAACAAAATAGTTGACGGCAAACTGGAAGTGAATTTTTCTAAATGCAGCCAGTGCGGAGCGTGTATCGTACCGTGCCCGGCAGGATGCAGAAAGATAACCGGTGAAGAATACACCGCGCGTGAACTGTATGAAGAGGCCAGAAAAGACGCGGCGTTTTCACGCAGAGATAACGGAGGAGTTACTTTGTCGGGAGGCGAGATCCTTGCCCAGTACGAAGTGGCGGCTGAAGTGCTCAGGCTTTGCAGACAGAATTATATCAACACCTGCATAGAGACTTCGGCATACGGCAAATGGGAACACCTGGAGCAGATAGCGCAGTACTGCAATATCATATTCGTGGATCTCAAGCACATAGACAGCGCAAAACACGAAGAGATCACAGGCGTACCCAATGAACTGATACTCGAAAACATAAGAAAACTTGCGGATTACGCTGTAGAAAAAAACATACAGCTTATCATAAGACGTCCGATCATTCCGGGATATAACGACGAGGACGAAGCGACCATAGGCGCGGCGAAGTTTATCGCGGAGCTGCCGGGAAACCCGGAGATCAATATAATACCATTCCATAATCTCGGCGAGAACAAGTATGACATGATCGGGGAGGAGTACATCCCGAAGGATCTGACCATGCTTGGGAAAAAGGATGACATAATCGTTAGAGTCAAAGAACTTACAGAAAAGTACGCGCCTGACTGCAGAGTCAGCGTGGGCGGTGAAGCGATCGACCTGAACAAAGGGTAAGGATACGAGAGGAATTGATCATGGCTGCTAAAAACATGTTCACAGGCGCAAAGCTGGGTCTGGGCATAAGGGACGGGCAAAGTTCCAAAGTCGGAAGCACGCCCCGTATACAGGCTTTAAACGGTATGATGCATGCCGAAAGACCCAACTGCGACATATTCCGGGCAAGAGTCCTCACCGAAGTCTACAGACAGACTGAAGGTGAGCCTGCCATGCGCCGCAGATACAAGGCTTCCGCAGAACTGTACAAGCGGTTCAAGCCGGTGATATACGAACACGAAAGACTGGCCGGATGGCCTGCTTCGCGTATACGCGGCACGCAGATCGCCATAGATATGCACGCTCACTGGCTGGAGGGTGAGATCGATCAGATCAGGACCCGTGAGTATGACCCCTTTGAGATATCTGACGAAGATCTCAAAGAACTCAAAGAAGATATAATACCTTACTGGAAAGACAAGACGCCCGCGTCGCTCTGGGCAAAATACCTGAGCGAGGATGAGGCCCACAGATCCCAGGAGGGCGGTTTTGCGGATGTCATTAACTATGTGGCGTCCCATGGCTCACATTTCCTTCCTGATTACCCGTATCTGATGGAGCACGGGCTCAGGGGACAGTATGAGACCGCGATGAAATGTCTGGAAGAACTGGATCCGGATGATCCTGCTTCCATAGATAAAAAAGAGTTTTACGCAGGACTCCTTGAAGTCCTGCTTGGCATAAAAGAAATGGCTGAGAATTATTCGAATCTGGCCAGAACCATGGCCGGAAAAGAAGAGGATCCGCAGCGCAAACAGGAGCTTCTGAAAATGGCGGAATGCATGAGATGTGTACCATGGAATCCGCCCCGTGATTTTTATGAAGCTATCGAAGTTGTATGGTTCGTGCTCTGCATACTTTTCGTGGAAGGCGCGGGGCCGTCTGTCACATACGGCAGATTTGACCAGTACATGTATCCTTTCTATAAAAAAGGAATCGAAGACGGCACGCTCACTCCTGAGCTTGCTATGGAATACATCGAGGAACTATATATCAAAACCACTGCTAATCCGTGGCTTCTTGCCACAGATTTGGCTTACTATTTCGGGGGATATTTCAGATATCCTCATCTTGATGTCGGAGGCCTTGACAGAAACCGCAGAGACGCGTCAAACGAACTTTCGTATCTCTGCCTGCGGGCTATGCGCTATGTGAAGACTACGGCGCCCAGTGTCAGCCTGCTCCTTCATCAGAAGACTCCGGATGATCTGCTTATCGAAGCATGTAAGCTGTCCGCGGAAGGTATGGGACATCCGTCATTCTTTAACATGGAGACCCTCATAAGCATCCTTGAGCAAAGGGCAGGCGGGCTTAACGGCAGAAGCCCGTACACGGTAGATCAGATACTTGAATGGGGTTCGCCTATCGGGTGCGTCGAGCCCGGCGTTATGGGACATCAGTACGGACACACAGACTCCTGCATGATAAACGTGGCATATGCGCCGACTCTGGTGCTTACCCACGGGATCAAGCCGGACAATGTAGACGGCTGGGGATGCGGTGAAAGACTGTCATACGACAACGGATTCATTTCCCAGTACACCACATTCGGTAAATTTTATAAAGCCGTCAAGGACCAGATAGAATTCGCCATAAAAGAGGCGCACTACGACACCATAATTGTCGAGAAAATATTTGCGGAACAGTTCCAGCTGCCTACGTATACACTGCTGCTGAGAGGCGCGGTGGAAAGAGGTATCGATGCTGCTTCCGGCGGCGCTACATGTAACATCGGACCTACGATCCAGTCTGTTGGATTTGGTACGCTGGTTGATTCTCTGGCGGCTGTCAGGAAAGTAATATATGACGACAAAGAGGCGACCATAGAAGAGCTTGCTCAGGCTTTGAGCAGCAACTTCGTGGGATATGAAGAACTTAGGCAGAAACTGGCCGCAGCGCCCAAATATGGTAACGACGATGATTACGTCGACGACATAGCCATGGATATCTGGAAGTTTTTCGCCAATACAGTCAGAGGGCTAAAAAACTACAGGGGCGGATATATAGATCCGGCAGTACAGATGGTACAGGCCCACGTAGGATTCGGAGCCAAGACCGGCGCGACCGCAAACGGAAGATATGCAGGGACGCCTCTTTCAGACACGATGGCAGCGACCCAGCAGGGAGATACCAGCGGCATCATGGCTGCTGTCAGAAGCTATGGCAAGATGGATTTTCCGGCATATACCAACGGTACAGTGCTGGATATGTGGATAAAAGGCTCAGATCTCATAAACAGATAGCAGGCGGCCTTCGAGGAAAGGCGGCCGGCGCGCCGGAACCGGCGAGGAATATGGAGAGTATAAAATGGAACTGAAACTTAACACCCCTCAGGGCACATATACAGAACCGGAATACAAGGAAGAGGGCATACGCCAGATGGCGGATTTCATAAGGACCATGCTCAACGATTACGGTATATACAACGTGCAGTTCAATACTGTGGACAAGGAAGTTCTTATAGACGCCAAGAACAACCCGGAGAAATATCCGACTTTGATGGTCAGGACCTCGGGATACAGCGCCTACTGGACAGACCTCGGTGAGCGTGTACAGAACGATATAATCAACAGGACAGAACATGATCTTTAAACTGCGGGGGCAGGCATGACCCTTAGATGATCAGAACAGGAAGTGTTGTATGCAAGTCAAAGATCTGATGCAGCCGGTAAAAGACCATAGTATAGTGCAGGGAGGTATCCCGGGCACTGAAGAGGTATATTTACTCGAGCTGGACACCATTCAGGGAAAACCGCCGGTCATAGAGGTGACTGACGAATATAACCGGAAAATAGGCGAAGTGCCCCGTACAATGATCGAGGAGATACTTAAGATACGGCCGGCAGAATGCATAGGCGAGATGCTCAGATGCGTTGAAGCGGGCATAGCCGCAGTGGACCGCGAGTGTGTGATTTTTTATGCTAACGAAATGTTCGTTGAGCAGATCAATATCCCGCTGCGGCAGCTCATCGGCAGAAGGATAGATGAATTTGTCCCTGCGCATGCGACGAAAACCTGCCTCAAGACGGGACAGAAACTGATACTGAAAGAAGGAACCAAAGGCGGGCGGGACGCCATCATATATCCGCTGAAAGACCGTTACGGGGAAGTAATGGGCGCCATGGTGATCACTTTCAATATAAATCAGACAGAAGACACAGAAAGATACACATACGCAATATACGAAGAAGTAAAAGACAGATATCTTTTCTCGGAAGATGAGGAAGACGATTCCAGCGGCACCCGGATACTCGGGCAGAGTGAAGTTTTTCTGGACATGCTCCGGAAAGCCGCAGTGGTAGCCGAAACAGACGTTGAGATCATGCTCCGTGGAGAAAGCGGATCGGGAAAAGAGATCGTAGCAAGACATATACATAAAATGAGCAGCCGGGCAGAAGGTCCGCTCGTGGCAGTCAACTGCGCGGCTATCCCGGAAAACCTCCTTGAAAGCGAACTTTTCGGATATGAAAAAGGCGCTTTTACCGGAGCCAAATCTGAGGGAAAAGCCGGAAAATTCGAACTGGCTGAAGGCGGCACACTTTTCCTTGACGAGATCGGGGATATGCCCCTTACCATGCAGACGAAGCTGCTCAGGGCGATCCAGGAAAAAGAGATAGAGAAGGTAGGAAGTGAAAAGAAGATAACGGTAAACGTAAGGCTCATATCGGCGACGAACAGACCGCTGGAAGAGATGATAGCGAACAAAGAATTCAGAGAAGACCTTTACTACAGGCTTAATACTGTAGAGCTGATCATACCGGCTCTGAGAGACCGCCGCGAAGACCTGCCGCTTTTCCTGAATTACTTCCTCAAACTGTTCAATGAGAAGTACGGGAAGGATGTATCACTTGATCAGGGAGCCATATCGGTTCTGTATGAATACGACTGGCCGGGCAATCTTAGAGAATTCAAGCACTGCATAGAAAACGCCGTGATCCTGAATGAAGGCCAGGTCCTGAACAGGCAGGCCATCTCCGAGATCATCGGCATTGAAGATAAATCAGGAAATGATGCTGCCCGGACGGATGATACCGCTGGCATCGGGACACATATAATGCCCCGCAAACTGAAGGAAGCTGTGGCGATAGTTGAGAAGAAGACCATATCGGCCACGCTGGACATGTGCGGCGGCGACAAGGAAAAGGCCATAGAGATACTGGGACTCAGCAGAAGGACTTTTTACAGAAAACTCAGTGAATACGGCCTGACGGCGAAAAGAAAACAGTACACTTCAAAGGCGAAAGAGACAGGAGGCGAAGGCGATGATATTTGACAAACTGGATCTGAGGCACAAGAAACCGGTCAGATTTCTGACAGGCACCAAAGTGCAGAGAGGCGTACTCATATATGATGTGATAAAAGGCGCGGAAAATGAAGCGAGAGGTTCAGTCGCGGATTATGAAGCCCGCGGACTTCACGAGATATTCAATATGCCTTCGAAACCTGATATGGGCGTTTACGCGTTCCTGATGAAGTTTTTCTCTATGGTCACTGCCCTGTCCGTATTCTCGAGAACAAATGACAGAGAAGACATCAACGCGGTGGAAACCGGCGTATGGAAGGGCATCAGTGAAGGGTATGAAGAACTGCTCAGTGAGCATGATCAGGCAGTTATCGCTGAAGAAGTGTTCTACGCTGACAGGAAAAAGCCCCAGTTCCCGAAAACGACAAGCATTTTCAGCGATGTGTTTTATGCGGAGAGGCTCGACTGTATAACAGAAGACGATTATTTCGATCAGCTGGCTCCCGCTATGGAGTTCGTGCTGAAGAGCATCTATCAGGAACTGAACGACTATCTTGACGGAGTGGTAATAGTATCAAATCAGGATAACGGAGTAGTTGAGATAGGCGGTAAAAAAGTAAAAACGAAATTAAAATAGCAAAGGCAATAAACGAGGCAGACAGAAAGAGAGTATGACAATGTTAAACGACAAGCACCCGTTCAAAGAACCGACGTAGTTTTTTCTTCCTGAAGACAGACCATGAGGCAGCCGGAACAGGCGGAAAGGCAGGCCTCATGAGCAGACACTGAAATCATGTGGCAAGAGAGGAGAAAGAATGAAAAAACATGCATTTCTGGAGCCGATAAAAGTCGGTCCCATAGAATTGAAAAACAGGATCATATTGCCGGCTATGGCCAAGTATTTCTGCGGACCGGACGGCTTTATGACAGATGATTATATAGCATATTTTGAAAATATAGCAGCAGGCGGAGCAGCTCTTCTGACCACAGGCATCATGCCGGTGGATCCGGAATGGGGATTCATTTCAGACGGACAGCCGTTCATCTCGGATGACAAATACATCCCGAGGATGAAGGAACTGGTGGACAGAGTTCACGCAAAAGGCGCGAAGTTCATATTCCAGCCCTGGCATTCAGGCGAAGTGGGCACAGGCATACCTGTGGCGTCATTTACCATCGATGAGATCCACGCCATCCAGGACAAATTCGTGGAAGCCGCAAGACGCGCCAAAGAAGCAGGTGCGGACGGTGTGGAATTCCACATGGCCCACACATATCTGGGTAACCAGTTCATGAGCCCTGCGTTCAATAAGCGTACCGATGAGTACGGCGCGCAGAACATTGAAAACGCGATACGTTTTTCAAAAGAGTGTATCGACAGGATATATGAAAACTACTGCGACGACAGTTTCATAATCACTGTCAAACTCAACGGTAACGATTTCATAGAAGGCGGAGTTACTCCCGACTACGCGGCTAAAGTCGCAGTCGAGCTGGAGAAATCAGGCGTTTCGCTTATTACAGTAAACGGCGGCGGAAGACTTACAGATATCGCAGGCATGAGTGACCACGGTAAGCACGAAGAAGGCTGGAAGGTCGGATATGCCGAGACAGTGAAGAAGGCAGTAAGCATTCCGGTAGCGGCAACAGGCAGCATCAGACATCCTGAATTCATAGATTCCATAATCGAAGCAGGCAAGTGCGACATCGTTGCTCTCGGAAGAGAACTTCTTGCTGAGCCTGAATACGTGAAGAAGGCAGAAGAAGGACGCGAAAACGAGATGAGAATGTGCATCTCCTGCATGCAGTGCTTCAACAAGCTGGGAGCGCACACAGCAGGATGCAGCGTCAATCCTTACGCCAAGAGGGAACTTGACAAAGTGCCTCTTGTAAAAGACGGCGACGGCAGAAAGATCGCAGTCGTAGGAGCAGGTCCGTCAGGCCTTGAAGCGGCAGTCACGCTGGCTGAAAGAGGCTTCGACGTTGAGATCTTTGAAAAAGAAGAGAACATCGGCGGATGCGTTTATCTGGCTTCACTTCCACCGGAAAAATACAAGATCGCCTGGCTGATAGATTACTATCAGACACAGATCGACAGACTGGGCATCAAGCTTCACCTGAACACAGCTGCGACTAAGGAAATGCTCGAGGAACTCAAACCATACGCGATCGTGATGGCAGCCGGTTCCAACGAAGCCAAGATACCTATCCCGGGGCTTGACGGCGAAAATGTAAAAGACGTAAGATCCGTGCTCCGCGGCAAACTGCAGATAAGCGGCAAGAACGTAGTCGTTCTTGGCGGCGGCATGACAGGACTCGAGACAGCCAGATTCATAAAACAGCAGGGCAACAACGTATCAGTTATTGAGATGGCGGCAAAACCCGAAAAGATGACGGTAGACGTGGAACTGACTGTAAGAGACGCTCTTGAGGACGGAGTTGAAATATACTACGAACATCAGGTGGCAAAAGTCGACAGCGCGTCAGTGACCGCAAAGAATCTGAAGACGGACAGTGAAGTGGTATTTGACGCGGATCTGGTTATCCCGTCACTGGGAATAAGACCGAACGCGGCGCTTTACGAAGAGCTGCAGGCCGCATTCGATAAAGTTTACGCAGTAGGTGACTGTGGATCTTTGGGCAAGATTTACTCAGCAGTCCAGTCCGGATGCGATATAGGACATTCACTTTCGTAAAAACAGCACAGGAAAACACAAGCAAAAGTACA
>JAUMVF010000155.1 GCA_030530305.1 Bacillota bacterium | reverse complement strand
TACCGGATATGTTTACGGTCATAGTCGTATCGGCTGCTCTTCTGTTTATATCGGGAATCGCCAGGGTGGTTTTCCGTAAGAAGAAAAAGGCCTTTGAAAAAACCTGAGAATAAAACGTGCAACATTTTCGGTCGGTAACTGTATATATGGCAGAGACGATCGAAAAGGAGATTCAAAAAATGAAAAGATGGATCAAGAAAGCGGCATGCGCCGTAATGGCAATTACACTTATTGCAGGTATTTTCACAGGCTGTAAGGCAGCAACAGCCGCTATGCCTGACTACACATCAGTAACGGAACAGCCGGGCGGGCTTCCCGAAAAAGGAAAGGTCGGCGATATGGAATACAGGGTATTGGGCAAGGGCCAGATGGGCAGCTACAACAAGCCCAGAGGTTACTATTTCGACCAGCTCGAACAGCTTAACTCACCTATATTCATCGTTATCAGCGCCGGGACACAGACAAGGACAGGCGGCGAACTTAAGATAAAGGATCTCGGAATGCAGGGATCTAAACTCGTTATCGTAGTTGAAGAGACAAAGGCTGCCGGCGATAAATACACGGGCCTCGACTGCCCGACTGCCGCACTGGAAGTAGACCATGAGCCTTCTGAGGTCCTGATCGTAAGCACAAAAGGCGAGCAGTTCAAGAAGATCGAGGCGTAATAATGAAGTGCTGCCCCCAAGAGGGCATGAAAAAGAGGAGGTCCCAAAACAAAAACACCGCCTGTTTTGTTGTATTATCTACATAACCGTATTGTTGCGAAAGAATGGGGGACGATGAAATGGGCAGGCTGTATTCATACATATGTCCAAGCTGCGGAGGACATCTGGACACTGATGATTCCCGCAAACTTATGATCTGCAGATCATGCGGGAATACATATGACTATGATTATTTCAGCGGCGAAAACCTTCTCAAATCGGCAGACAAAGCTTTGGCGCACAACAACTTTTCCGCTGCGAAGGACATGTATTCGTTCATGCTGGACAAGGAGCCGTCCAATGTGAAGGCACTTACGGGTCTGCTCCTTGCGAATAACAATTCCGGAAGACTGTATGACATCACGCAGAAGATCAAGGACGGAACGTTCAGCGCAGCCGGCTTTGATCTTGTGAAGTACAAGGATACGGCTGATCCTGAGGTGCTTACGTTTTTCGAAAAGACGGACAGGATATTGGCGCTTTATAAAGAATACATTGCCCTGAAAAAGGACTTAAAGCGCCTTGAGGCAGAAAAGAAAGATTCTGAGCCTGAGATCAGCGAACCGGGTGGCGGGTTGTTCAGCTATGCATCTGAGAAGACACTGAAAACGACAGTTGTTGTTGCTTCGGCAGTGTTTGTGATCCTGCTGACCGCAGCGATCCTGTCCGGATTCAACGGTCCCGCGCAGGCATTGTCAACGGCCGTGCTGGTCATTGCAATGATCGTGACCGGCATAATTATCCTTGCCGCGCTCATTCAGCTCCGTGATAACAAAAAAGCGGCAGAAGAGCCTGCTGCGCAAGAACCTGACGAGACAGAGAAAAACAGGCTTGAGATTGAAAGAGTCATCGGTGAGATCAACGATGTATTTAAAGAGATCTCAAGCTTGTCATAAGAGGCTGAATTTGAGTAAGAAAAGATCGAACGAAAAGAAAAGCGGGCTCAGAAAAGATGACCGTTACGTCAAAGATAAAAAAGCCAAAAAGACTTCCTCTGAAAAAGAGAAACTGACTCCGAGAGAAAAGTTCCTAAAAAGAGCGGAGGTATATACCAGGCATTACACCAACGAACGGATCCGCAAACAGATCCTGGAAGACTGCGTGCTGTACAGATTCATGGTGGTCTCTTTCCTGGTCGCTTGTTTTCTCATATTGCTGAGCGTCGGCAGGACCATAAAGGACATAAACACAGATCATAAGATCCCGTTCAATAATTACTTCTGGAATGTCACCGATGACTTCTACAGCGTGGAGATCACGGAAAAGCCGCAAAAGGTCTATGGCTCTTACTACGATCTGACCGTGGGGGACGATCACATACCGGCCGTGAATTTTGATTTCGGTTCGATAAGCGAGAAGGGCGTTCCCGTTAAGCTCCGCGGAAAGATCAGGAGGGTGAGGGATTCCAGGAAAGAGGACAGGAAGAACATCAAAGAATACTACCAAAAGACGGGTTATCTTGAGACATTGAAGGAAGAGGAGTACTGCTTCTACTACCTTGACGGCTCGTTTCCGAATATGTGGAACGAACTTAA
>JAUMVF010000038.1 GCA_030530305.1 Bacillota bacterium | reverse complement strand
GGATCAAAATCCTTTACTTCTGCCGCTACTTTCGCTTTGTATTCTGTGGTGTCAAACTGTGTGATGAGCCCGATGCCGCACTTTCCGGCCAGCAGACCGTCCCAACTGTCGGCAAGGTTCAGCCCCAAAGGTGTAACAGCACCCATACCGGTCACTACCACTCTTCTGATCTTATTATCCATTAGATCCTCCTTACATTGCTATTCCGCCGTCCACGCGGATCACTTCGCCTGTTATATAATCGGATTTGATGAGAAACATAACTGCTTCCGCAACATCATCCGGTGTTCCCACTCTTCCGAGAGGAATGGATGACACCAGCTCGCCCTGGGCGTCGATCAGATCTTTTGTCATATCTGTGGCGATGACGCCCGGCGCTACCGCGTTGCAGGTTATGTTCTTTGCCGCCAGTTCCTTGGCTACTGACTTTGTAAGTCCGATTATGCCCGCCTTGCTGGCTGAATAATTGGCCTGGCCCGCGTTCCCCATCATTCCTGAAACGGAGCTGACATTTACTATCTTTCCGCCTTTGTTTCTTATCATTATCCCGCTGCAGTGTCTGATCATGTTGAATGAACCTTTAAGGTTTATATCGATCACATCATCAAAGTCCTTTTCCCTCATCATGGCGATGAGCTTGTCCCTTGTGATCCCTGCGTTGTTGATGAGGATGTCAACTGTTCCGAAATCCTCTTTGATCTTTCCGACGACCTCTTTGGCCTGGTCGTAATCCGCAACATTACAGCAGTAGCTTTCGGCTTTTACGCCGTACTCATTTTTGCAGAAGTCACATACTTCCTCCGCAAGCTGGCTGTTGCCCGCGTATATAACAGCCACATCTGCTCCCAGTGAAGCCAGCTTCTTAGTGAAGACTGCTCCCATACCGCGGGATCCGCCCGTTACCAGGGCTACCTTTCCTTTGAGCATCTTTACACCTCCGAGATCAGTTTCTCAAGATCTTCTTTTCCTTCAAGTCCGAATACGCGGACTTCACTGTTTATCTTTGTGATGAATCCTGCCAGCGTATTTCCCGGTCCCAGTTCAATAAATGTATCAGCGCCGGCATCTATCATGTTCCTTATTATTTTTTCCCATCTGACAGGCGAGCACATCTGCTTTCCGATGGTGCCCTGCACATCATCTGTGTACTCTTCGCCTGTACAGTTCGAATAAAGGGCGCAGGAAGGCGCGTTGAAATCGCATTTCGCAAGCTCTTCCTCAAAAGCAGCTCCCGCTTTTTCCATGAACGGTGAGTGGAAACCTCCGCTTACTTTCAGAGGGATGGCTCTACCGCCTGCTTCCTTCACTGCATTCCTGAATTCCTTCATTTCCGATGCTGCCCCGGCCACAGATATCTGTCCCGGGCAGTTATAGTTGACAGGATAAACCTGCTCAAAGCCGGCGCATACTTCTTCAACCTTTTCAGGGTCGAGTTTCAGTACGGCTGCCATTGCTGTATCCTGTTCTTCAGAGGCCTGCTGCATCAGAGCCCCTCTTTTTACTACGAGTCTGAAACCGCTTTCGAAGTCAACGGCTCCCGAATATGTGAGCGCTGCCAGTTCCCCCAGCGAAAAACCTGCCGTCATATCCGCTTTTATCCCTTTTTCGGAAAGAGCGGCCGCAGCAGCCATTTCCACCGCGTACATACACGGCTGGGTGTTGCCTGTGTTCTTCAGTTCTTCGTCTGTTCCTTCGAAGCACTGTGCAGAAGTTCCCGGACGGATCTCATCTGCCTTCTTAAAAACCTCCGCAGCTGCGGCTGATATCTCAGAAAGTTCCTTGCCCATACCGGGATGCTGTGCTCCCTGACCTGCGAATACAAATGCTATTTTACCCATTTTGTTGCTCCTTTCAGAACAGGCTCGGCTCCCTCTATGAGTTCCTTCACGATCTCTGCTGCCGGCTGTACCTCCTTTACCATGGCGGCTGACTGTCCGGCAAGGAAACATCCTTCTTCCAGATTACCATCCACTACCGCTTTCCTGAGAGCGCCGGTCCCCAGAGCCTCAAGCTCATCGTCGGGCATTCCGCCGTATTCAGCCTTGGAATACTCTCTGGCAAAATTTGTTCTCAGGCTCCGCACCGGATGTCCCAGTCTCTTTCCTGTGACCATAGTGCAAAGATCTTTGGCCTTTACGATCTTTTCCTTATATACAGGGGCGATCGAACATTCTTCAGCGCTGAGGAATCTTGTCCCCACCTGAACACCTTCTGCTCCAAGCATGAATGCCGCCGCGACTCCCCGGCCGTCGGCTATGCCTCCCGCTGCGATCACGGGAAGATCCGTGGCGTCGCACACCTGAGGTACCAGCACCATGGTGGTGAGTTCTCCGACGTGTCCGCCGCTTTCGCCGCCTTCTGCGATGACAGCGGCTGCGCCTGCTCTTGTGACCAGTTTGGTCATCGCCACAGACGGAACCACAGGTATGACTTTGATACCTGCTTCAAGCCACATCTCCATGTACTTTGACGGGTTACCCGCTCCGGTGGTCACTACGCTCACTTTCTCTTCTGCCGCCACCTTCGCTACTTCATCCGCAAAAGGAGAAAGCAGCATGATGTTCAGACCGAAAGGCTTGTCAGTGAGCGACTTTGCTGTTCTTATCTGCTCGCGCACGAAATCGGCATCTGCGTTTCCCGCGGCGATTATTCCAAGTCCGCCGCCTTCCGAAACCGCAGCTGCCAGCTTTCCGTCAGCGATCCAGGCCATCCCGCCCTGAAATACAGGGTATTTGATGCCCAGAAGTTCACATATTCTCGTACTGATCATTACTGTATCCTTACTTTTCTGATTCGAATAAACTTACTGCTGTTTTGATTCGATGAATTTAACCAGATCTCCGACTGTCTTTACTTCCTGGTCAAGCTCGATCTCCATGTCGATCTTGTCTTCCAGATCCATAAGAAGTTCTACTGTATCAAGTGAATCGATACCGAGATCTTTAAATGTGCTTTCCATTGTGACATCTTCAGGGTCACACTCTACTCTGTCTGCTATAAGTTCCTTGATTGCTTCAAATATCATTTTCTTACCTCCATTTTTTAACGTTTCCGATTTAAGTTAACACTGTTAACCTTTTGTGCATTATACTTCATCTTCCGCGCAAAGTCAACCATATGCACGAAATATAGTTTGCGCATAAAAAAACGAAGGCAGGACTGGCTTTCCTGCCTTCGTTTGAAATAAGTCATGCTATGACGATTGCGAGGATTTTCTTAAAGACTTTTCCCTTTTAATGTGCCTGTTTTTCTCCATCAAATTCTTATTGTTTGCTCTTTATTGTACAAATTATTATTAAAACCCATGTACCCAACATTACTTGGCAAACAGATGAGACCTCGTAAATAGCATTTGAAAACCTTAAGAATGGTTCTATTAAGCTTAAATCAATTCCCACTTGATACGTATGCATGAGAAGAATGGATGATAAAACAATCAATACTATGGAGGTTGTTATCAGCCATATAACGGGGACTTTTCTTGTGAACAATAAATCGATAAACCAAATGCCAATTATTACTCCAATTAATATGTTTGTTACAACTGTCGTTATTATAAATCCGCCCTTCGGATCCCATGTGTCTTGCTGAAACAAATATTTTAATTCCAGGGACTTGTATGATAAGAAAAAAAGCCCAAGTATACAACATATGTTTTTACAATAATGCAAACAATTTTTTTCATAATACTCCCCCCGTTCCTCACTCAGCCTCAAGTATTCCCTACTTACCATTTGATGGTCTCCTGTATCCGTTCAATAGTCATTACTACAGGTCATCATCAGCTATGCTATGAATATATATCTTGTATTCTTTTATGCTGCTATCCCAGCTTTGCTGAATCGCTTTTACGGATAATAACTGTAATCGCTCGTTATCACCAGTCTATGTCAGAATTATAACACTGTATAAAAATCATGTCGAGAATTATCGTTACGCACAAATAAAACGTATGATTACGCCAAATCATAAGCCTCGATATACTTTGCCTTTTCCCTGCCGGTCCGTATCTTTCATTTCCTTCCGGCTATGATAATACCGTCCGTATTATGGTAATTCTGTAATGTATAGGGCCTGAGGTTTGATAAGTCGCGCCCTCTTCGTTACAATGTACAATGATGGGGTATGCTCCGAAAAGACACGCAACATCCAGGGAACGGCTAAAATGAACAGGTACAAGGAAAACAAGCAGTCAGCAGATCTTAAAGAAAAAAGCGTCAGTATAGCAAAAACCATAACAGAACTCACAAAAATAAATACATGGTGCTACTACAGCAACCTTATTTTTTTCGGTTCTCATTACGAATATCCTGAGATTGCAAAGGATCTTCCACAACCATATATACACGAACTGGCAGAAAAAAAGGATCCGATCAACCGCATCAGATACCGCGGGATATTAACATTCGGTATCATTAACATGGATCCGATCTACATGGTAGTCGGACCGGTTCTGGAAAACACTGTTTCCACCGGCAGTCTTAAAGATCTGGTGAAAGGGTTTACCTCGGATGAAACTGAACAGGAGAAGTTCGTGGAGATCCTTTCAAAATGTGTCACCATGTCGGTGTACTCATTCGTTCCTATACTTCTGAATGTGTACCAGATGCTCCACTTCCAGGATACCCGCTCTACGATCGAGCCTGATGTTGACAATTTTATCCTTACTTCAGATATATCTTTTATGGAAGATTCCATTGATGAAAGGATCACAAGGAAGGTCAAGCTTTCTAACTTTTTCAACGATATCATCATTGCGGGGGATGTCAAAGGCATGTACGACTGGCTCCAGGCGTACCCGGATATGCTTTTCTGCCCGGAGGTGCTGGACGATCCGCTGCGTAACGCGAAAAACTCTTTTCTGATCGGTTCAACTCTGGCTTCACAGTCAGCTATACGCGGAGGCATGGATATGCTCCATGCTCTTCATATGCATCAGAACTATATCAGGAAATCAGAAAACAGCACGAACGAAGAAGAGGTAACGCATCTTCTCCGTTCCTCACTGATAGAGTACACGGAACAGGTATACAAACACAAAAACAGTTCTGTAAAAACAAAGCTTATCGCTGATGCTCTCAGGTATATACATGAACATCTGTATTCAAATCTGCGTACTGAAGATATCGCAAGGAACCTGTATGTGAGCAGAGGCCATCTTTCTACGGAATTCTCAAGAGAAATGGGCATATCCCTCTCCCGGTACATACGGAATGAAAAAATCAATGAAGCAGAGAAGCTTCTGAAAATGACAGATAAATCCCTTTCAGCAATAAGCGAAGAACTCGGGTTCAGCTCACAGAGCTATTTCACCAAGGTGTTCAGAAAAGCCACCGGAAAAACTCCTAATGAGTTCCGCAAGAAGAAATAAGTATCCGTCAGTCTCTGTACACCCTGCTTCTATGGCTTATCGCTATGGCTATTATGATCAGTTCTCTGTCTCTTATTTCAGCAAGCAGCCGGTAGTTGCCTATCCTGTATCTCCAGTATCCCTTAAGATTTGAAGATAAAGGTCTGCCGCTGTCTCTGGGATCCGTGTCACCTTCTAAATGCTTTCCTATCCATTTCCTGACCATTGTCTGAACAGATCTGTCGAGCTTTCTGAACTGTTTTTCAAAATCATCTGTAATAATGAGTCTGTACATATCAAAGCTCCAGATCCTTCCACAATTCGTCTATAGGCTTTGTCTTCAGTTTGCCGGCAGCCTTCTTCTCCTCATATTCTTCGATGAGCTTGAGATCGTATTCGTCTTCCAGTTTTTCGAAGGCAAGCTGTTTGATCAGGGAAGATTTTCCGAGACCATAAACATCCGCCACCTGATCAAGTATCTTTTCTTCCATATCGTTTACTCTGATCGTTATCGTTCCGGCCATCAGTTTCACCTCCATAATAAATGTAACACATTTGTGGTACATTTATTATATGGCCCGGCCTTTTCGCTGTCAATGCTGAAACGAAACCCCCTTCACTTTCTTATCTTTCATACAGCCTGATTTTCACCTGTTCCACAGCATGGAAAATAAAGGCGGAATTGCTTTTCCTATCATCCTTATTCCCGCCTTCTATTGCTGTTCGCATGGAGCGCTCCACTGCAGCGGGACTTGTAGAAAACGTTTCCGCTACAGCGGGATAAAGGCCCTTTGAGACTGAGCCGGCCATCTCCCTGTCCAGGTACGCAAGTTCTATTGCGTACGCGAGATAATGATATCCCTTCTTTTCTGGCGGGATCCCTTCTTCCGCAAGCACAGAAGAAATGACCGACGCAAGTCTTGTACTGCTCACATCATGTTGTGATCCTGTCTTTGAATTTTTCAAAAGTCTTATCTCCTATTCCGCTTACGTTCTTTATTTCCTCGATGCTCATGAACGCCCCGTTCTGCTCCCGGTAGCTTATGATCCTCTCAGCCAGCGCCGGTCCTATGCCGGTCAGGGTCTGGAGCTGCTCACTGCCCGCGGTGTTGATGTTCACCATGCCGCCCGCGGCGTCCGCTGATGAGGCGGAAGACGGATTGCTGTAGGCGTCTGAAGATGACTGTCCGTAAGACTGGTCCCGGCTGGAATATGCGTCTCCGGATGATGCTCCGTTTCTGCTTCTGAACGGTATGTCTATCTTCTCGCCGTCCTGTACTTCTGCAGCCCTGTTGATGCCAGATATATCCGCTCTCTTCTTAAGGCCTCCCGCAGCGTCAATGGCATCCTGAACGCGGCTTCCCCGGGGAAGTTCAACTACCTTCGGATAATTGACCGCGCCCGAAACATCCACCAGTATTTTCCCGGAAGTCTGAGCCGCGGAGCCTTCTGATTCGCTGTCCGGGGAATAATTGCCCTCTTCGCCCTGCTCCTGGACTGCCTCAGTCTGCCCCGGTTCCCCTGACACCGCGGCTGCGTCATCTTCATCTCCGCCCTTACCTGTAAAAACAAAAAAAGCCACCGCTATGACAACTATCACAGCAATTGCTTTGATAAGTTGTTCCTTGTGTGCCGCAAGAAACTCCCTGCTTAATATTTTATTCATATCCACATCCCCCTTTCATTTGTAAATATTTTACAATTCGGGGGAATAATTGTCAATATATGGAAAAACACATTATGCCGCCATAATGTGTTTCTGCTGTCGAAAAATCAGTCAGTTTATCTGCGGGTTCAGAATTCGTATCCGTTGCCGAAATTGATGGCAGTTCTCTTTACGTCTATCTCCGCTCTGTCGGCTTCAAGGCCAAAATAATCATTGAAAGCTGTCACCAGAAGCTCCGGACTCAGATTTGAAGTACTTCCCGCGTCAAGCTCCGTGACCAGAGTCAGGGTTTTCCCTTCATCGCTGTCCCGGACGCACATGTCAAGTTTTCTGATCATGGGCCTGATGTTGATCTCTTTCATCTTTTTAGTCTTTTTCTGCCGCTTCATCGCCGTGATCTCGTTATT
This sequence comes from Bacillota bacterium, assembly GCA_030530305.1. GTDB lineage: Bacteria > Bacillota > Clostridia > Peptostreptococcales > Anaerovoracaceae > RGIG7111. The sequence goes on along the minus strand of JAUMVF010000038.1, from coordinate 6,371 downwards.
ATCCATAAATTGTTTTATGTCAATACTTTCCGCCTCATCCTCATCTTTTCCAAGAGGGATGGTGATAAGATATACTGCGCTTTCCACTGCCCCGGCCAGTTTCTTCATTCCATCAGGAAACGGCTTGCATCCTGTTATTTCAAGGCTTTCGCCCATTGTTTCATTCATCCGATCCTTTATTTCTTCAGGAGCTATCTCCTCTTCAGTCTCAAATTCAATAAGTTCGCAGTCACTTGAATAACCCAGCGATAGAGGCTGGGCGAATCCCATTCTGGGATGGGGATTGTATCCCTGGGAGTACTGAAGCTTTATTCCTGCTTTCTTGAAGGCGCGCTGAAACAGCCTCATAATATCCAGATGAGACGTATAGCATATATATCCCTCTTTTGAGAATCTGATCACATATTTAGGCATATATACCTCCCAGCGGACATTTGGTTTTTCTGTTCATGCCGCATCCCGTGCAGCCGAGCCTGCAGTCCTGTGTGGTCTGTTCATTTCCGGCCTTTTCACTTTCTTTTATCAGGTATTCTTTAGTTACGAAGCAGTCTATCATGTCCCACGGAAGCACTTCGTCATATTCTCTTTTGCGGTAATTGTAGAAAGCCGGATCCACACCGGTCTCCTCGAAAGCCTGCATCCACAGGTCTTTTCTGAAGTGCTCTGTCCAGCTGTCCATCTTGCAGCCCAGCTCGTGGGCTCTGATAAGCGCCCTGCAGGTCTTCCTGTCTCCTCTTGCAAACACTGCCTCAAGGAAACTTACGTCCGTTTCGTGGTAATTAAAAGTAACTCCCTTTATCTGCAGTCTGCCGCGGAGATAATCGTGCTTTCTTATGAACTCTTCCGGTCTGTCCTGGGCCTCCCACTGGAACGGCGTGAAAGGCTTGGGCACAAAGTTGGAAACACTTATTGTGATCCTTGTTCTGCCTGCTGCTTTTCCTTTTACTTCAAAAGCTATATCTTTTATCTTCTGGGCAATGGCGGCTATACCGTCAAGATCTTCATCTGTCTCTGTGGGAAGACCTATCATGAAGTACAGTTTTATGGTATTCCACCCCAGCTCGAACGCCTGCGTGGTGGAACTGAAGATATCCTCTTCAGTGATGCCTTTGTTGATGACATCCCTCAGTCGCTGTGTCCCCGCTTCGGGAGCGAAGGTAAGCCCCGATTTCCTGTATTTCTGTATCTCCTGCAGAACCTTGAACGAGAAGGAATCCAGTCTGAGAGACGGCAGCGAAAGAGAAACATCCCGCCTGCTGCAGATGTCCATCAGTTCTGTTGCCAGGGATTCGAATTCAGAATAATCACTTGTGGAAAGTGAAAGAAGTGAAAGCTCATCGTGTCCCGTATTGTCAAGCTGGCCGAGAGCAAGCTTTTTGACTGTCTCCGCCGACCTTTCCCGCACGGGTCTGTATATCATGCCTGCCTGGCAGAATCTGCATCCCCTTGTGCATCCCCTGAAAGTTTCCACGACAGCCCTGTCATGGACAACGTCTATGAGCGGAACGATAGGATCCTCAGGGTAAAGGGCTTTGTCCAGATCTGAAACCATGGCGCGCTCCACTTTTTCCGGCGCTCCCTCAAAGGTCCTCGTTATCTTTGAAACCGTACCGTCTTCATTGTATTCGGGCTCATAGAACTCTGGAACGTATATACCTTCCAGCCTGCATGCCTGCTCGAGGAGCTCCCTGCGTCCTTTGCCTTCTTCCCTGCACTTTATGTACAGCTTTGAAAGTTCCACGATGTTGTTTTCACCGTCGCCTATCATAAACAGATCGAAGATGTCCGCCAGTGGTTCCGGATTGTAGGCGCACGGCCCCCCTGCTGTGATCAGCGGCCAGTTTTTTCCGCTTTCTTCACGCTCTTTCCTCGTCAGGGGGATCCCCGAAAGTTCAAGCATATTCAGTATATTGGTATATGAAAGCTCATACTGAAGGGTGAAACCTATTATGTCCATATCCCTTACCGGGGTCTTGGTCTCAATGGTAAAAAGCGGAAGATCTTCCTCTCTCATAAGTTTTTCCATATCATCGTCGGGAGCGAATATCCTTTCGCAGAATATGTCCTCATGAGAGTTAAGAATGCTATACAAAATCTGCATTCCCACATATGACATGCCTATCTCGTAGGTGTCGGGGAATGCAAAACCAAACCGCAGATCCACTTTTTCCGGATCCTTCATTATGCTGTTTATCTCTCTTCCGATATATCGGCCCGGCTTCTCAACTCTTTTCAGCAGCCGGTCCAGCTGTTTCTGTCTGATCATAAAGACCTTTCTGATATTTTAAACTTCCGGTGTTTCCTGTTTCATGAGATCGTCTATGGATATTCCTATGATCTCTTCTATCTGATTCATGAGCTGCTTCATATCATCGCGTTTCTTCAGTATCGCGATAACCGCGTCATCATGTCCCTGGGCCTTTGCCTTTTCTATTATGTACTGCATCCTGGCGTCGACGCCCACATACTTATCTTCCTTCACGATCCTGTCGCCGATCACCACCATGTCTGTTTCGTTCAGTCTTTCTACCGGCGAATATCTGGAGTAGGTCATGTGGACCTTTATTATATCCGCCTCTTCAATATAGCCCCAGTTGCGCACCAGCCTGGCGCCCACTTCCCAGTGTTTGTCTTTCACTCTGGAAATATCATGCAGTAGTCCCGCGGCCTGGATAAGTTCCATGTCCAGATTGTAACCGTGTTCGTTCAGAGCCCTCGCTATCTTAAGCGCCGCGTCCGTCACAGCAATACAGTGCCGTATCACATGCGGCGGCGTATTATACACTCTGAGAAAGTACATGCACTCTTCTTTTGTGGGATGTTTTGTCCTGAATTCCAATGCTGACACTTCCCTTTTACTGCCTTTTGATACGCTTTACCGGTCCTTTGAGAATTATATCATAAAAAAAATATGTTTGGAGATTTTATTCACCGTCCGCAGCCGCCGGACCGGTTTTTGTTCTTTTTCTTTTCTACCTATATTTATATAATTTTGCCTTTATTTTTATCCGTCAGTGGTATATAATCAGCAGGTGTGGGCTCAAGTGCCCGCCGGAATTATTCTTTTTATTATTATCGCTTTAAAAATTGAATTGAAAGGAAGGTGCAGATTCAAATTGAAGAAGAACATCTTAAGAATCGGACTCATGACATTTTTGCTTCTGATCCTCAGCGCGAGCGCTGTCTTCGCTGAAGCAGAAGGTGAATCCAATATCGGTGAAACACTGCCGATATGGAGCTGTATCCCATTCGTGGGAATGCTGCTCTCGATAGCTATCTTCCCGCTTGTAAAGCCGGAATTCTGGGAAAGAAACCAGTTGAAGATCGCTCTTATGTGGGGACTTATATTCCTGATCCCGTTTGGTATCGCATACGGCATCGGTGAGCTTACGTTCCAGGTACTGGAGATCATACTCCTTGACTACCTGCCGTTCATCGTACTTCTGTTCGGACTGTTCGTTGCGGCAGGAGGTATCGTACTGAAGGGCTCGATTGCAGGAACCACGAAAACCAACGTAGTAATGCTTCTGATAGGAACTGCACTTGCAAGCTGGGTCGGCACAACAGGCGCTGCTATGCTCATGATCAGACCTATCATCAGATCCAACGCATGGAGACAGAGAAAAGCTCATATCATTATATTCTTCATCTTCATGGTAGCCAACATAGGCGGATGTCTCACACCTGTAGGTGACCCGCCGCTGTTCCTTGGATTCCTCAGAGCAGTACCGTTCTTCTGGACAATGAGACTCGCTCCGCTGCTTCTTCTGAACATCGGTATCCTTATAGTCCTCTTCATCATCTTCGACAGAAGAGCTGTGAAGAAAGAACTTGCTCAGGGAAGATCACCTATCAACGTAGCTGAAAGTGAAGCCAAAGAGCCTATAAGGATCGAAGGCGCTCACAACCTGATCTTCGTAGCAATGATCGTAGGCGCTGTTATCCTCAGCGGAATCCTTCCGAGCATGGGAAGCTTCTTCGCAGACGGCAACGGATTCACTATCGCAGGCGTAACGATGCCCTGGACAAGCGTAGTTGAGATAATCATCATTCTCATCGCCGCATTCCTGTCAATGAAGACAACGAAGAAAGAAACCAGAGAATACAATAACTTCACATTCGCGCCTATCGCGGAAGTTGCAAAACTGTTCATCGGTATATTCCTCACCATGATCCCTTCACTTGCTATAAACAAGGCTAACGGCAGCGAACTGGGAGTTACGCATCCGTGGCAGTTCTTCTGGATGACCGGTGCCCTGTCCTCATTCCTGGACAACGCTCCGACATATCTGGTATTCCTGACAACGGCCGCATCATCCGGACTCTCCGGAGCCGGCATGGTAACAACGACTGTTGGCGCTGTTCCGCAGATCTACCTCATGGCTGTATCTGCCGGTGCTGTATTCATGGGAGCCAATACATATATCGGAAACGCCCCGAACTTCATGGTCAAGTCCATCGCAGAAGAGAACAAGATCAAGATGCCGAGTTTCTTCGGTTACATGGGATGGTCGGTATGCATACTCATACCAATATTCCTGATAGATACTGTTATCTGGTTCATATAGGATCTCACCTTATAACTTTTAAATATATGAAAAAGCTGCCGCATTACGCGGCAGCTTTTTAAATCCTCTGTTTCGTCCCAAGTTGCGTTTCGTCAGCACCCATCTCCATGTTGCGGTGCGTTTCGTCAGCACCCATTGTTTTATGTCTACCACGTTCACGTAAAAAAAAATGAAAATGTGAAAAATAATCCTTTTTTCCCGTTTTTTGCACACAGTTTGCCACGTAAATAGTCTCAATAGAACAAAAAGTGGGATCATTCAGGAATATCAACGTCTGAACAATCACACTTTTCCCGCTCTTCGCCGAGATTCTTTCATCTACCCGGTTTACACCAATATTATGCGGCCACAAATTATGCAAAAATCGAAAAAATATCACTATTTTGCATACTAGGATTTTTTTTGCGGCAGCATACGGACAGCTTTATGCGAATGCAGCCCCGGACCCTTTGATTTATCCGTGTTTTTGCTTTTGTCTTTCTCTTTACCGTTTCTTTTTTGCGTTCATCTTCTCAACCAGCGCGTTGGATCTGTCGTGGAAGTCGGGCAGCTCCGTTACGATACCCATGGCTGATGAGATCATGTCCAGAGCAGGCCTCAGTTCCAGCTTTTCCGAGTACTTTATGTTCCTCTTTGTAAATCTGATTGCCTCCTGAGGGCCCGAAATCAGCTTCTGCATGTACTTTTCGGTAAAATCATCCAGTTCCTCCGGTTCCAGCGCAAATGTCACCAGACCGAGTTTTTCAGCCTCCTCACCGGTTATGATCTTTCCTGTCCAGAAAAGGTCCATAGCCTTGTCTATATTGGTCAGGCGCGGTACGAAATATGTTCCCCCGTCCCCGGGCACGATGCCTACGTTCAGGTATGTCTCCCCCACTTTGGCGGTCTTTGAGCATATCCTTATATCGCACATGAGGGCCATGTCAAATCCGGCTCCTGTAGCCGGGCCCTGGATCTTACATACTACAGGCTTATCTATCTGGTCCATGAGGAAAGCCACTTTGTGGATCTTTTTCCATATGGAATTCTTTCTCGCAAGACCTGTGGACGTGATATCGTCCTTGCTTTCAAAGAAACCGTGGCCTGCAGCCATGGCTTTCACATCTCCACCGGAACAGAAAGCCTTGCCGTTCCCGCTGACCAGCACTGCGTATATATCGTCGTTGTCGCGGCACTCCTCAAGAGCCCCGGCCCAAAGATCTATCATCTCATCCGAGAAAGAATTGAATGACTCGGGCCTGTTCAGGGTTATCCGCGCCAGATGTTCTTCTACTGTGAATAATACGTCTGCCATATATTATCTCCTTTCGTCTGTCTTTTCTTTTATCTGCACATATATATTATTATCCGTTATTGTCGAATGCAAGGTCTGTGTGTTAGTATATTGTGGCAATGTATTTTTAACAGAATTATTTACAAGGAGCAGAAAAATGAATGACAAACAGCCAAGAGGCATAGCTTTACTGCCTATCCTGGTCTTCCTGGTTATTTACCTTGGAAGCGGTATCTACTATGAATACATATCACCTCCTGAAGGGGGTATGGGATTCTATATCATGTCGGTAGTAGTCGCTTTCATGATCGCGCTTGTGGTGGCTTTCATCCAGAACCCGGCGCTGAACTTTGATCAGAAGATCCACGCCTGCGCAAAAGGCATCGGCGATGACAACATCACCATAATGCTTTTCATATTCCTAATGGCAGGCGCCTTCAGCGGTATCGCAAGCGCCGCGGGCGGAGCCCAGAGCACAGCCAATATGCTGCTCAACGTGGTTCCTCACGGCTTCGAGATACCCGGGCTGT
>JAUMVF010000154.1 GCA_030530305.1 Bacillota bacterium | reverse complement strand
GATCTTATTACCAGCGAAGAGTACAGACCAATGGAGAGGGGATTCCTTGTTAAAATCGACGAACTGCTGGAGGAACAGCTTGCTGTGGATGTAAAACTTACATCTGTTCGCGATTGGTATCATCTTCTTGTTGAGGCGCAGAACATTATCGAAAATGATGTACGGGACGTTTCTGTAAAGTATCTGGATACTACCGAGTTCGGATTCATGGATCAGGCGTATAACGATGACTACATGGAAGCGATCATCAATCTTGAATGGAACAATTATCTTACTGAGATAAACAATGAAATAACAGGACCGGTGATCATATGGTATCCGTCATATAAAGGGCGCATGAAGGGCGAATGCGAATCTATGAGAGTCCTTCAGAAAATGATCCTTCCGGCTAAGCCGGAGCATTCTATTGAAATTGGCGGAAAGACTGTATTGTCCTGTTATCATATCGGAGCCCATGAGAAGCTGTCTGAGACATACGAGAAGATGATCAAATGGGCCAAAGCCCATAATTACAGACTTGGACAGTCTTCGATAGAACGGTATGTTACAGATTACTGGACTACGGAGAATCCGGATATGTTCGTTACTGAAGTAATGATAGAAGCATGCAGATAGCGAAAAAACAAAGCGCCGGCATCAACCTGAAAAACTAAAAAGATAATAAAAAAGGGGCTTGTAAAAAGCCCCCTTTTTTATGATCTTGCTCAATGATTATTTGATGTAACTGTTGATCAGATCGATCATGTCCTGATCTGCCTGATAATACATCACCAGTTTGCCGTTTTCATCCAGCTCATAGTTAGACTCTGCGAGCAGGCCATTGGACATGGCTGTATGGAGTGCTTCATCCATCTGATGGTCTTTGAAAGCTCTGAAATTTCCGTAAACGTCTTTCAGTTCATCCTGCACCATCTGACGGCTTCTCTCTTTTCCATCTGTGTAAAGATGTAATACTTCCTGAAATAATGGTCTCATTTTACGCACCTCCTAATCCTGCTGTATAGTAGCCTTGTTCTGGGAAATAGCCAGGATAAGGATACCAACTACCATGATAACTGCGCCGAGCCATCCCTGCCATGGGATCATGAAGCCTTCTTCACCGAAGATGAAGCCGCAGACTATCAGGCACCAGAACGGTCCCCAGAATGCGTACGCGCCGTTACATCCCATTCCTAGTGCAGCGCCGCACATTGAAGCGCCCTTGTACCAGAATTTGAATGACCAGGATGAGAACACGCCTGCTACGAACAGCATCCACATTGACGGAGCGTCTGTGAGACATGATGTCAGCACTTTGAATCCTGAGCCGATTCCGTCTCCGCCGATTATTGACAGGATTGATACCAGAACGACTGCGTTTACAAGTCCTGATGTGCACTGACGGATGATGATCGCGATCTCAGTATCAACCATGCAGCATGCGTATCCGCCAACTGCGCCTTCGATACCCCAGCCGATAGCTGCCAGGAACGCTGCGAGACATCCGAGTGCTGCTCCGCCTGAGAAGTCAAAGTCTGTCATCGAGGAACTACCGATAAGAGTAGCAGCGCCAAAGCAGATTATGATACCAAGTATCATTCCACCTGTGAGTTTCTTCTTCAGTTTAAAGACATGAAGAATTTCAAAGGGATCGACCTCCTTCCGTATCACAAGATGGGCGTGAACAAGTACGGCCAGCTTGATATGGATTATCCGATCACGGATGAAGTGAAACTTGAGGAGGAAGATCTGGACCGTATAGAGGGCTGGATAAGCAAGTATGACATACCAGTCGCAATTATTAGACACTAAAGGACCGCAGAGATGAGTTTGTTTGATGATAAGTCACAAGAACTGAATCGTGTTATAGAGGAATCGGTACCCGGAAAACAGGTAACGATAGCTCATTGCATCGCTTCTCCGGTGACTGACATCTATGAGAGGCTCGGTATTGACAATATGGGAGCCATCGGCATACTGACGCTGTCACCTTACGAGACGGCGATCATAGCCGCGGATATCGCGACCAAGGCGGCTCGTGTAGAGATCGGGTTCCTAGACAGATTCACCGGCTCAGTCGTAATTGCAGGTGATGTGCAGAGTGTGGAGACCGCGCTCAAGGCAGTTACCGAGACGCTGCGGGATCTTATGGACTTTACCACTGTGCAGGTGACGAGGACATGAGGAGAAAGATCATGGTCATCGGTACAGGTAAGTCCGGAAAGACTTCACTTGTCAACGCTCTCAACGGATATGACGGTCCGTTAAGAAAAACTCAGGATATGATCTTTGGTAAATA
>JAUMVF010000153.1 GCA_030530305.1 Bacillota bacterium | reverse complement strand
AACAGGAACGTGCCGATAAAGCCTATGGCGACGAGAGCTCCGTACAGATCCCGGGCCTCGTATATTATCTTCGCGATCCTGTAGAAAAACAGCGCGAACATGAAAAGTATCACAGCTCCTCCAACGAAACCAAGCTCTTCAACGATGACCGAGAACATGAAATCAGACTTCTGTACAGGCAGATAGTCAAGTTCCTTCTGGGTGCCTCTGAACAGGCCTTTGCCTGTGAAGCCTCCGGAGCCTATGGCGATCTTCGACTGGTATACCTGCCAGTTCCCCTGGAGGGAAAGATTGTCAGGATGGAGGAAGGCGTCGATTCTTTCTTTCTGGTATGCCGCCATGAATTTGTAGACTACAGGCAGCGAAAGAAGGAACACCGCGATGAATTTGATGAACGCTCTGTAATCTATGCCTGCGTAAAACAGCATGAACACCCAGATAGCGCAGAAAACAAGGGCGCTTCCCAGGTCTTCTTTTACGATTATGAGAATGAACGGCGACGCGTAGAGAGCCGCGAGTATTATTGACTTGAAAGAGTCAAGTTCGCCTCTGTGGCGGGTGAAATACCTTGCCATCAACAGAGTAAAAGTGACTTTTACTATCTCGGAGGGCTGGAAAGTCATGGAACCTATGTGTATCCAGGCTTTCGAGCCGAACTGTTCATAGCCAAGTCCCGGAACATAGACAGAAAGCAGTATAAGCAGTGATATGATATAAAGCGCTTTGCCGAAATTCTGGAATACCCGGTAATCGAACATAAGTATGGCGAAAAGAAGGGCGAATCCGAGGATGTACGCGGCGGCCTGGACGATCACGTCTCTGGTGATCACGATGCCGTCGTCATATGATATGCTCAGGAGCATAACAATGCTTACAGCGGCAAAGGCTGCAGCCAGTATTAACAGTATTTTATCCGCGTTTTTGAACAGTTCTCTGAAATTTCCCATTTGGCCCTTCTTGCTTGACTAGAATAGCAAAAAACATTATAATAATTTTGTATGATTATATCAAAGAATCAGTAATCATTTCAAGATTTTAACGTATATTTCATGCAATGAACTTTACCCGCCGCATGTCTTCAAAACATTGAAAACAAGCGGTATACGATATTTGGACAACTGAATACAGGAGGTGATAGGATGCCAGACATCGTTATCTATATAATCGTAGGCGCAGTATGCCTGATACTGGGTCTTCTGATTGGTTATATACTCAGAAAAGCGCTCGGAGAAAAGGCTATAGGGAGCGCTGAGCAGAAGGCTCAGAACCTCATACTTGACGCAGAGAATAAAGCTCAGACAATCAAGAAAGAAGTTCTCATCGAAGCCAAGGAAGAAGCTCACAAGGTGCGCAGTGATGTTGAAAGGGAGATGAAAGAGCGCAGGAGCGAGATACATAAATCCGAAAGACGTCTCGTCCAGAAAGAAGAGGCGATCGACAAAAAACTTGAAAACATCGAGAAAAAAGAAGAAAGCATCGTAAACAAGGAACGCGGATTATCCAACAAGCAGAGTGAACTGGACAAGATAATCGCAAAGGAAATGAATGAGCTGGAAAGGATATCCGGTTACTCCATAGAGGAAGCCAAAGAGATCCTTCTTGCAAATACAGAAAAAGAAATAAGACATGAAGCCTCTGTAATGATCAAGGACATTGAGTACAAAGCAAAAGAAGAGGCTGACAGGAAAGCAAAAGAGATAATAACAGGAGCTATACAGCGCTGCGCCGCTGACCATGTGGCAGAGAGCACTGTATCCGTAGTAAACCTTCCTAACGACGAAATGAAGGGAAGGATCATAGGCCGTGAAGGCCGTAACATCAGAGCGATCGAGACCCAGACGGGTGTAGATCTCATTATCGATGATACTCCGGAAGCGGTTATACTTTCCGCATTTGACCCGGTAAGAAGAGAGATCGCAAGGATCGCCCTTGAAAAGCTCATCGTGGACGGACGTATACATCCGGCCAGGATCGAGGAAATGATCGAAAAGGCCAGAAAAGAAGTTGAAGCCAACATCAAGGACGCCGGCGAACAGGCAACCTTCGAAGTGGGCATACACAATCTCCATCCGGAGCTTATCAAACTTCTCGGAAGGCTCAGATACAGAACTTCATACGGCCAGAATGTGCTCAAGCACAGTATAGAGGTTGCGCACCTCTCAGGTCTTATGGCAGGAGAGCTGGGGCTCGACGAAAAACTGGCAAGACGTGCAGGTCTGCTCCATGACATAGGCAAGGCCCTTGACCACGAGGTTGAAGGCACCCACGTGGATATCGGAATCGATATACTTAAGAAATACAAGGAGACCGACGCCGTTATCAACGCTATGGCCGCTCATCACGGCGATTAT